>CACZNT010000038.1 GCA_902782635.1 uncultured Coriobacteriaceae bacterium | reverse complement strand
GCCTCCGGGCGGGGGCCTGCGTCAGCATTGCCAAAATGCCCGACCGAGTCGAGAGGCCTCACTTGACAGAACTATAGGAACACCCCCCGCTCCCCCGCGTCCGGCCAGCTACGCCGCGGCCGGCAGCTCCTCGGCCTCCGCGTACTCGGCGAGCATCTCATCGTAGGCGCCGATGGCCTCGGCGAAGCGCTGCCGCAGGTCGGACAGGACGTAGAGGCCGTCCTCATTTGCCGCGAGGCCCTCAAGCTCGATCGTGGCCGAAGCCGGCGGGTTGCCCATGTCCAGGAGCTGCAGCTCGCGAAGCTGGTCGGTAGTTGCGTAGGCCAGGCGGATCGAGGCGAACTCCTCGCCCGATGCGCTCTCCCACACTTCGAATATGAGCTTGGAGCCGATGGGCGTCTTGGGCTCGATGGTGTCGGCCAGCTCGTAGTCGACCGCGCCCAGCGCCCCCAGCACGCTCGCGATGTTCGAGTCGTGGCCGCAGAGGAAGGCCAGCTCGCGGGTGTCGTTGCCCAGCTCGGCATCGAGCTCGGCGAGCAGGGGGTGGGCGACGTTGCGCGCGATGAGCGGCGCGGTGAAGAGGAGCTCGGTGTAGTAGTCGTCCTTGATCGAGCCGATCGACGCCCATTGCTCGGGCGTCAGCTCGTGGCCGAAGGCCGCCTTCGCCGCGTCGGGCTCCTCGTAGTACTGCAGCACCAGGGCATCGGCGAGCGACGTCGCTGTCTTGAGCGACCCCTTGAGGGCGGGCTCGGCCCCGAGCTCCACAACGAACTCGGTGTCGTCGACGGCGAGCGGCGCGAGCTCGCCCGAGGCGAAGCCGTCCGACTCCTCGTAGTCGAGTACGTCCTGGAGAAGCGCATACTCGTCCTCGAGGCCCGCGGCCGCATGGGCGACGTCATCCCCATCACCGCGCTCGGCTACCTGCTCGAGGACGTCGCGCGCATAATCGTCACCCGCGAAGGTGAAGCGCGGGTGGAAGGTGGGATTCATCTCGTCGTAGGTCCCCTGCGTCTCCACCTCGATCCCCGCCACGGGCAAGAGGCCCGAGGAGAAGCAGTTCGCCGTCGCGATGCAGCGCTGCAGGGAGTTTGCGTATATGCGCACGGCGCCCTCGGCCGGCTGGTAGTTTTGCGGGAAGAGGCCCTGCGACTCGAGCCACACGCGGAAGAACTCGCCCATCGCCGTCTCGAGGACGGCCCCCTTGACGCTGAGCTCGCTGGGGTTCGACGACCACTCGTGCCAGGTGTGGGGCGTGGCCAGCGCCAGCATGGAGCCGCCCGTGGAGAGCGGCGAGCGGATGTTGTGGCGGCTGAGGATGACGACGCGCTTGAGGGTGTAGCCCTCGCGGCCGGCCCAGGATGCGGCGTATGGGGAGGGGGCGTCCGTCGCGGCGGCGGGGGTGTCAGCCGCGGGAGCGTCCGCCGCGGGGGCGTCTGACGACGGCGCGTTGGCCGACGGTGCGCAGGCCGCGATGGCAAGCAGGACGGCCAGCAGCAGCGCTGCGATGGTGATAATGTTCCGCTTGCTCCCCATGTCTCCCCCATCCACGTTGCCGCACGTCATGCCAAGCATACCCCTCCCCGCGTGACAGATGGGGACAGTCCCCAAGTGTCACGTTTTGTGACAGATGGGGACAGTCCCCAAGTGTCACGCGAACCTGTCCCCTTTGTCAGGTGGCGGGGGTGTCGAAGACGGTGACGCAGGCGTCCGCGTAGAGCTTCGCGGGCTGGATGACGCCCCCGCGCCATCTTGCCTTTGCCCAGCGTGGGGCAAGCGAGAGGCCAGCCCGCTCGGCCTCACCGTCCTCCCCGGGAAGCTCGATCCCGCGCGCAAACGCGAGCCCCGGCACGAGGCTCCGCCGACCGTCGGCCACCCCCATCTCCTCGAACAGCCGCATCACGCGAGACGCCCCGCCCGTCTCGAAGCTCTCGGGCACGTCCTCGGGCTGCTCGATGCCAAACTGCACGTCGAGGGCGAAGGTGTCGCCGAGGCTCCCGTCCGGATACACGTCAAACTGGAAGTCCATGCTGGCGGGCGCCGCTGCGAAGAACGCGCGTGCCTGCTCGAGCATCTTCTCGTCGTATGCTTCGAATCCAACCCTGTCGAACACCCGGGCCAGGCCCTGCCGATCCCTCGCGCACGCCTCGCGCGTAGCTGAATCCAGGTATCCGCACACGCGGAGCGGCGCGTCGGGCCGTCCCCTGAACATGCCGAAGAACGAGAGCGCCCAACCCTTGGGCATGCGCTCGGCCATGTCGAGGTAGAGGTCCGCGCGCTCGGGCTCGCCCACCGCCTCGAAGAACGGCCTCACGAGTTGCGTGTGCTCGCGCGGCTGGAAGTGGATGGCCGGCTTCGCGAGCTCCGCCTCCTTCGTGTCGAGCTCGAAGCCAAAGCAGATGTTGTCATGCTCGACGCAGGCATCGGCAAACCAGTCGAAGACGGGCTCGGTCGCGGCCGCCGCGGGATGGTCGACGCGCGAGCCGGGCGCCATCTTGGAGTACAGGAAGGTGAGGTCGAGGAAGGGGTCGCCCATGAGCGGGAACTCGAGGTAGATGCAGGTGGAAGCATTGCTCGCGATGAAGCTGCCCGCCACCTGGCGCGCGCGGCCGTAGCTGTCGCCGAAGAGCGCCTCCTCGCGGCCGTCCTCGCCCGCGAAGACCAACATGGCCTGAAGCGTGTTCGAGCGCAGCGTGTCGTCCATGGCCCCTCACTCAACGTTAAAGAAGGCGGGCTCGCTTCCGCATTTCTCCCGCCGACTATTCTACGCTCGATGGCCGCAAAAGTTCGAAGCCCCCGACCTGACAGATGCTCGGGCAACTTGTCAGGTCGGGCAAGGGAGGGGGTCGCCTGTATAAGAGCTATACTGACCCCGTTCAGGCAAATCACGCCCAAAGGACCTTATATGCAGCACTTTGCCACCCGCACCGCCAAGCGCATCGTCAACCCGATCATCTCCCTCGTCATCACGCTCAGCCTGGTGCTGGGCCTCTCCCCCGCCACCGCGTGGGGGATAGACGCGCCCGACCCCACCACCGATTGCTCGTCCATCGTCGGCGAGTACACCTACGTCTCCAACGAGGGCTTCGCCAAGGAGGTCCCCTCTCCGGAGAACACCCGCACCTTCGCCTACAACGACGAGTGGTTCATGGGACCCTCGAGCACCTTCAACCAGCACCTCGCCACGCTCTCGACCATCGCCTGCGAGACGTCGGTGAGCTACTACCCGGATGAGCTCAATCGCGATCATTCGCAGAACAGCAAGAACGTGGAGGCCTTCCTGAAGGACCTGCGCTTCGAGGACGTGGCCGTGAACGACTTCTACAATCGTGAGATGCTCCCCTACTCCGCCGGCGTCGCACTCGGCCACAAGACAATCGTCCAGGACGGGCGCGAGTACACGCTGCTCGCCATCGTCCCCAGAAGCGCCGCCTACAAGCAGGAGTGGGACGGAAACTTCGACATGGGCACGGGCAACACCCACGCCGGCTTCATGGCCGGGCGCGACGAGATCCTGCGTTTCGTGAGGCAATACGTCGAGGCCAACGGCATCACGGGCGACGTCAAGGTGTGGACCTGCGGCCACAGCCGCGGCTCGGCCCTCGCGAACCTGGTGGGAGCCTTCTTCGCGGCCGGCGGGGCGTCGAGCTACCTGCCCGGGGTGAGCGTGGCGGCCAATGACGTCTACGCCTACACCTTCGCCACGCCCACCACCGTCAAGACCAGCGGCGCGAGCAAGGGCGAGCTCCTGAGCGTCGCGGCCGCGGGGTCTCACTCGAGCGACCCGCGTTACGCGGACGAGACGCCCGGCGCCGGCCTGAGCTATGCGGGCGGTGACGCCGCGAGCATGCTCGAGCCCCACGCGGGCCAGTTCGCGGGCATCCACAACATCGCGCCCGGCTACGACATCATCACCCTGCTGCCGCTCCTGGATTGGGACTTCACGCACTTCGGCGCCTACTCCGACCTCGACGAGGGCGCGACCACGGAGCAGATGCTGGAGCAGCTGCAGGCGCTGGATGCCTACATCCACGACGAGTACGTCGCCGGCGGCGATGCGGAGAACCCGGTCTGGACGGGCCACGAGCAATTTGCTTGGAAGACCTTCGACATCGACAACCTCGCCTTCGCCGACGATCCGAACGCCCCGGGAGAGCTCAGCCAGGCGGACTTCTTCGCCGCACGCGTGCGCGGGCTCACCCGGATGGCGCCCACTTCCGAGGCCTACGTGAGCTCGGGTGCCCAGGAGGTCCTTGAGGCGCTCGCGGGCATCTACGGCATGAACGAGCCGCGCGTGGCCAACGTGGAGACCTGGACGCAGGATCCGGAGACCACCGCAAAGGCCGGCATCCTCGCCTACCTCGCCTACGCGGCCGAGCGCTATGCGGAGCAGGGCATCGCCAGCGAAGACGAGGGCGTGGCGCTCGCGCTCGAGGGGCTCATCTCCTACCTGACCGGCCAGGACTTCGACCACGAGAGCACCACCGTGGAGGAGGCCCTCCTGATGCTCTTCAGGTACGTCTGCGACAGGGTCGAGGCGGAGCGCGACGAGTATGACACCATAACCAGCGTCAGCTACAAGACGAAGAGCATGGAGCAGCTCTTCTCGCTCGCCGCCGACGTGGCCTTCCCCGCGCTCGACTCGCTGGACGAGAGCACGCGGAGCCTCATCTACAACTACATCCTCGGCATCGACGACAGTATGACGCCGGAGCAGAAGCAGGCCCAGCTCGCGAAGTTCCTCTACACCGTCATCGACTCGTGCGTCGAGGCCGACAGCTGCCTGGCGCTCTTCGGCTTGCTCTCGTTCGTCCCGGGCGACCTGACGAGCCAGCTGGGCACCATCGTCGGCACGGACGAATACGGCAACCCCAACGGCAGCAACACCATGACGCAGCTCGTCGCCGGGCTGCGCGAGACCGTGCTCGTCGAGAAGGACGATGAGGGCAACGTCGTGAGGAGCTACGCCAGCTTTGCCGAGGCCGCCGACGAGTACGTGAGCCGCGTCATCGAGTCGGCCATGGACGCCATACTCGCCTCCGGCCGCTACGACGAGGGCACGCCGTACTACGACGACCTCGTCGCCTACAAGCAGACGCTGCAGGATCGCATGCACATCCTGCGCATGATCATCCTCGACTTCCTGCTCTACGAGGAGGGCCAGCCCTTCGACACCGCCGCCAACGTGCGCAATATCTCGACCCTCATCTCGCAGGGAGGCCACGTGCCCACCGCTCACTACAACGAGGTCTACCTCGCCTGGATGCTCGCCAAGGACAGCGCCTACCCGGCGCACCTCCACCAGCTGCGCCACGTCGAGGCCAAGGCGGCCACCTGCACCGAGGAGGGCAACGCCGAGCACTGGCAGTGCGAGCTGTGCGGGCACTACTTCGCAGACGGCGACGCTGCCGAGGCCATCGAGCCGGAGGACGTCGTCATCGAGCCGCTCGGCCATGAGTGGGGTCCGTGGAAGCTGACCAAGGAGCCCACGAAGACAGCGGAGGGCGAGGAGACGCGCGTGTGTGCGCACGATGCCAGCCACGTCGAGACGCGCGCCGTCCCGAAGAAGGACGCCGTCACCTACACGATCACCTATCGCCTGGCCGGGGGGATGATCGACGGAAACTCCGGCCCCATCTCACGCAAGTACGAGGAGGGCACCACCATCACCCTGCTCGGGGCACCGAAGCGCGCGGGCTACCGCTTCCTGTGCTGGGAGGGATCGCGCCACCAGCCGAACGACACGTACGTGGTGACGGAAGACCACACGTTCACGGCCGTGTGGGAGAAGGAGACGACGCCTGCCGCGCCGAGCTCCGGGCGCGGGACGCCGGTCCCGAACACCGCCGACGCCAACGTGCCGCTCGCGGTCGAGGCGGCCCTGGCGTGCACGGCGCTTTTGCTCCTGGCCGGCGCCGCCCACCTGCGCAAGCGCACCGCGTGACAGATGGGGACAGTCCCCAAGTGTCACGTTTTGTGACGGATGGGGACTGTCCCCCTTGTCATGTTTGGCAGGAAGGGCCACGCTGAGTAGCCGGCGGCTATCCAGCCGCGCAGCTTAATCGGGCGGAAGGTCGGGGACGTAGCCGCTGCAGATATTGCTGTCGCAGCTCCAGCTGCTGCCGCCCGACACGGATGCGAGCTCCTCATCGGAGAGCTCGATGCCCTCCTGCTCGGCAAGCGCGAGCAGCTCGTCGGTCGACTTCGCCTCGCGGGCCCTCGCCTTCAGATCCTCGCTCAACTCGTCGTAGTTCATTGCCTCCCCCATTCCCTTCTCGACCTGGCAGGCTGCCCGGTCACATGCCCGTTATCCGTAGTACTCGCGGATGAGCTTGCTAACCTCATCCCATTCGCCGTACTTCGAGAGGCTGCCCAGCTGCTCGTAGACAGCCTCGAGCGAATCGCCCTTCATCTTGCAGCCCTCGACGATTCCCCTGAGGAGGCCGCGCGCCGTCTCGTCGAGCTGCCCGCCGGCGATGCTCTCGAGCATCTCGTCGGTGATCTGGGTGACGTCCTGATCTGCCATGTCGCCCCCTCTCACATGCGCCTTGCGGCTCCGCTACACCAGCTCCAGCGAGTCCACCCGCCCCAGCAACTCCTCGACGTGCTCGCGTGCATGCCTCGCGCGTAGCTTGTCCAGCTCGTCCTCCGAAGGGTCGATGGCGTTCAGCTGCAGGAAGCGCACGTAGGCCAAAAGGCGGATCTTGTCGGATAGGCGCGACAGGGTCTCGGGATCGTCCGTATCGAAGTAGCGCTCGAGCGTCCGCCTCCAGACGAGCGTCGCCATGTCGTTGTCGATGCCGAGGAACTCCATGGTGTTGTTGGGGTCGTCCTCGGCATAGGCCTGGTAGGTCACGAAGACGCCCTGCAGGTCGAAGATCGGGCTGCCCTGCGTGAGCGTGTCCATGTCGATGAGCATGGGCTCGCCATCAGCCACCATGACGTTCTTCATGTGGAAGTCGCCATGGACGATGTTGCCCATCTCCGGAACGGCCTCGATGAGCGCCTGCAGGCGTCCGAGCATCTCCTCCGGGAGGAGCCCTGCGCCGCGAATCACGTCCAGGTAGCCCATCCAGGCCGTGCGAGCCGAGGGCAGTTCGCCAAGCTCGAGCTCGGTGTCGTGGACCACGTGCATGAGCTCGACGTACTTGTCGATGACCTCCTCCGCCTGCTCGGGATGCTCGACGAGCAGGTCGTTCATGGTCTTGGCGCGCAAAAGCTCGAAGACCGACCCGTAGGAATCCCCCACCTTGACGATGTCGTAGGAGATGGCCGTGGGGATGCCCTTGACGAAGGCGAGCCGGGCCATGGCGCGCTCATGCTCGATGAGCGGGATGCTGTCGGGCGAGCTGTACACCTTGACGATGGTGTCGGGGTCGATGCGGTAGACCGTGCCGTAGAAGCCACGGCCGATGACCTCGCAGCCCTCGACCGACACCTCGCGCATGCTCTTCCTCACCGTCGTGAACTCGGTGAAGCCGGTCATTTCGAGGATCTCGTAGACGTCGGACGAGACGTTGCGAATCTCGGTGTGGCCAGGGTGCGTCTTCATCGCGCGAAGCAGGACACGCAGGCCAGCGCTCGAGATGTAGTCGAGCTGGGCGGCGTCGAAGACAAGCGTTTCGGCGGTGGAGCCTTCCATGGAGGACGTGACGAATGCCTCCGCCTCGGCGGCATTGCCGGAATCGATCTTCCCCACGAGGGGGATGACGAGCTCGTCCTCGCGTGCGGATGCGTCCATGCAAAACCCCTTCTCGTTTGAATGTGGAAAAGAGCCCTTCCCTTTTCCACATCAGATATATCCTATGTGAAAAAGAGCCCGTCCCTTTTTCACATTTTGCGGGCGTTACTGCACGCCCTGCACCATCGTGACGACGTCGTCTGCGCTCAGGCCGAAGTCGGTGTCGCCGCCCAGGCCGAGCACGACGATGGAATAGGCGAAGTTGTCCGAGGTCCAGATGGTCTTCGTGGCCTCGCCCTTGCGATTGCCGAAGCACGTCACCTCAAAGCCGTCGACATCGACCGTCCACTCGTGGGCATAGGTGCCGTAGTCGCCAGAGACGTCCTCGCCGTCCTGCTTGAGGCCCTTGCGGATGGTCATGTCAACCGCCGGGAACGACACGCGGGCCTCAGCCAGGCCCTCCATGGCACGCCAGGCCTCCACCTTGATGGGGCCGAGCGCGATCTCGGTGCCCTCGGGGACGGTGAAGTAGCCGACGCCTGCCGTATCGGCTGCCTCCTCTGCAGAGGCGACGTCGCTCCAGGGATTGGCCATGCCGACCGATGTGCTCTCGCCACCTTCGCCTTCGCTCGCGCCGCTATCTGCCGGAGCAGCGTTGCCGCACGCTACCAGCGCAAATGCCAGAACTGCCGAAAGCGCCAATGCGAAGAACTTGCTCGTCTTCCCCATCTTTGCCTCCCTCCTCGTCCGCCTCGGCGGCGAGAGCCCACGGGTTTTCCCTGCCACAAGCTTATACGACGCGGGCGCACTCGCCATCCTTTGCTCGGTGTACCTGTTTGCGCCTGTCCCCAAAGTGTCATGCGCGGACCCAAGAAGTCTCATCTACCGCCGCATGACGGAAGGGCAAGGTCCCAATCGCGTATCATGACATGGCTGAGGCAAACCTCGCGTTATGAAGGGATTGTCATGCGCTATTGCGCCATTTTGATTCGATTGCTTGGCCCCATGGTCGCGCTCGCGCTCTGCCTGGCGCCCTCTGCGGCGCACGCCGCGCAGGATCCTGCAGCCGATGCGGCAGATGCCGCATTCGTCACCCAAGGGGAAGATCTCCTCGAGACCTCGGTGTATGCCATCCAATCGTCGGGCAACGTGATCCTCGCCACCTATCCCGAGGACATGCTCGCACGCTTCGAGCTCGGCGACATCGTGAGCGTGTCCATGGGCGATAAGGCGATCGAGGTGCCCGTCGTGGGGGCATTCGCTGACGTGGATTCGGGCATGGCGGCCCTCGTCGTGCAGGTCGACAAGGGGTCGTGCCGTCTGGCCATCTACATGGGCAGCTTCGCCGAGGCCCATGGAATCACGCCCGAGACCGTCTTCCAGATCGCCCTCAAGGAGAAGGGCGGCTATGCGGACGAGCTCATAATGCGCGGGCTGGCATACACCGACGAGCGCTCCGACTATCCCGGCCTCACCGACGAGCAGTTCGCGAACTTCCGCGCCGTCACCACCACGGGCATGGGGGATGGCGTGCTCTTCCGCTCGGCGTCGCCCGTGAACCCCAGGCACAACCGCAGCGCCTATGCCGATGCCGCAATGCGCAAGGCGGGGGTGAGCGTAGCGCTCAACCTCGTCGACGACGAGGACGACCTTGCCGACTTCGAGGGCTATGCCGATTCCTACTACGCCTCAGTCGACCACATCGCCCGGGCGATGAGCGTTGATTTCACGAGCGCAGCCAACAAGGCAGCGCTCGCGGAGGAGCTGCGCTTCCTCGCCGAGCGCCCCGGCACCTACGTCATCCACTGCCTGGAGGGCAAGGATCGCTCGGGCTTCGTCGTCTCCTTGCTCGAGTGCCTCATGGGCGCGAGTCGGGACGAGGTGGTAGCCGATTACATGACAAGCTACGCCAACTACTATGGCGTGACGGCGGATGACGATCGCTACGAGGCCATTGCCCGGCGAAGCATCGTCAAGACGCTCGAGCGCGCCTTTGGCGTGGACGACCTCGCCGCATGCGATCTGACGGCGGAGGCGGAGAAGTACCTCGCGAGCATCGGGCTCGCGCCCGAGGAGGTGGCCGCCGTGCGCCAGAACCTCTCGGGCACGGCCCCCGCCCCGGAGCCGGAGGACGATCCCGAGGAGGATCAGCCCATCGAGCCGCAGGAGGAGCCGGAGGCAGAACCGGAGATACCGGCGCAGGGTGGCGACGAGGGGTCGAAGGTGCTTCCCGCAAGGCGGGAGGAACCCCTCCCGGACACCTCGGATTCCGAGTCGCCGGCGGCACCTGCGCTCGTGGGGGGCGCCGCCCTGCTCGCGGCCGGCGTCGCCCCCGCAAGGGCTCTGGGGCTGCCGCGCATGCGTCGGCGTGTCCCTTGATCATTCATGCGCAGATGCAGGACGGCTTCGGTCCCGGCTGCGTATCACCCTGCAAGAGGAGGGCGCGTCATGCGCCGCCGCACAATACGGGGAAGGGTCAACGGGCATGGGCGAGATCAAATCGATTCCGGAGTTGAGGGCAAAGTTCGACGGATGCACGACCTCCAAGGAGGTCCTCGAGCTTGCCGCAGCCGAGGGCATCGAGCTTACCGAAGAGCAGCTCAAGATGGTATCGGGTGGCGCTGTTTGGGATAACGATTCTGTGGAAGGCTGCCCCAATTGCGGGAGCAAGAAATGGGGACAGTCCGGCAAGCCCCGCATATACCAGTGCTACGACTGCCTTTACGAGTGGAACATGTGGGATTGACGGACCGGACGGCTCGGTCGTCTTCAGCTCGGCAATCCCCTTGGCTGCAGGGAACATGAGGGGTGGCCCCACTGTCTCCGTGTTCAGATTCGTATAGGTCTACCTGTGGGAATCTGTTTGTGATGGGCCGTTTGGCGACGTTGTCGTTCAGATTCGTATAGGTCTACCTATGGGAATCTGTCCGGTCGGGCCCCTTTCGAGACCCTCCCCGCCACACCGTCTCCGGGCACGTGCCCCATCAGCGCCGGCACGTGATACGTGATAACCTTCTCCAGCGGAAGCCAGATTTCAGAAAGCAATAAGGAGAGACCCATCATGCAGACCGGCTACAAGGCACTCGCAATCATCCTCGGCATTCTCATGATCGTTTCCGGCGTGTACTGCATGATGGCGCCCGAGATCATGTTCCTGACGATTGGGTGGGTGCTCGGCATCAACATGATCGCCGACGCCATCGGCAACATCGCCACCTGGTCGGCCCGCAGGAGGATCGGCCTCGCCGACGGCTGGACGCTCGCCGCGGGCATCATCTCGCTCATCTTCGGCATCGCCCTCGTCGGAAGCGAGAGCATGCAGCTCGCGGTGGACGCCTTCGTCGCCTACATGGCCGCTTCCTGGCTCATCCTCATCGGCATGCTGCGCATCGTCCGCGCGCTGCAGCTTCGCCGCATCCACGTCGAGCTCCCGGGCGAGGTCGTCGCCGGGTACTGGTGGGTTCCGCTCGTCAGCGGCATCCTGCTGCTCATCGTGGGCGCCTTCGGCCTCGCCAACCCCTCGGTGGCCGCAGTCGCGATTGGCACCGTCATCGGCATGAGCGCGACGGTCGCCGGCGTGAACCTCGTCGCCACCGCCTGCTCTGCGTAGCCGGGCGCAGCTCAGGGGGCCACGCGGCCCCGCGTCACGCCCGCCTCGTCACGAGCGGACGGACTTCTCGGGATCGATGGTCATGCTCTGGAAGCGCTGCGCCATGACGTCGTCGCCGAAGTTCTCGGCATAGAACTGCTCGATCCAGGCCTCCGGCACATGGCCGGCCACGCGCGCGCCCCAGTTGTCGAGGGCCTGCAGGGTCATGACGCAGTTGACCAGCATCAGCGTCGCGCACACGCCCGTCACGCTGTAGCGCAGCTGCCAGGGAATGAGGTTGAAGAGCCGCAGGAACACCGGCAGCAGCAGCTTGATCCACACCGTGCCGAGGACGCCGAACATCGAGGCGTAGAGCAGGCAGGTGCGCCCGCCGAACAGGTCGCCGAGGAACTGGTCGGAGTAGTCCCAGGCCGTCGCGCCGAACGAGATCTCCATGAACCAGCTGACGAAGTACTCGAAGGCGCCGCCGATGATGGTGCAGACGATGAAGATGAACACGATATTGCGGTCCTTGAAGCGGTTGAGCGCGATGGTCATGAGGACGGCGCCGATCCCGTAGATGGGCGAGAAGGGTCCCCATAGCAGGCCGGCGCGGTCCTGGTAGACGCCGGGCTCGATGACGACCATGTGGAAGATGACCTCGACGATGAGGCCGATGAAGCTGCCCACCATGAAGGTCCAGAACAGGTTGAAGAAGTCGAGGCGTATGTAGCCCTCCCCGGGGTCGGCCAGGCCGAGCGTGCCCTGCTTCGCGTGCACCTCGGTGTCGAGCTCCCGGAGCCCCGCATGCAGGTTCGACTCGTAGGTGAGCGAGGGGTTGAGGTAGGTGGAGAGCGCGATTTGGGCCACCAGATGCGCGAAGTTGAACAGGAGCAGGAAGCCGATGCCGTAGAGCATGAGCTCGCAGACGAGCGAGACGATAGTGACGGCGATGTTCGTGTTGATGAGCGCGCTCGCGGCTCCGCGCAGCCCCTTGATGAGGCGCAGCCCGATGAAGAACGAGAGGAGCGCGGCGATGAACAAGCAGGCCGCGGCGATGGTGACCACCACCGCGGTGGTGACCGTCACCTTTTCGAGCATCGCGACGAAGAAGTTGCTGTTGAAGAGGGAGTGCAGGGTGACGATGCCGGAGGCTATGCCGAGGGCGCCCGTGACGATGAGCAGGATGCTCAGGATGCGCAGGGGCATGGGGAGCTTGGAGAAGGCGAGGCCCTTCGTGCGCTCGCGCACGATCCGCATCACTTCGTTGCGTTCCTTGGTGGTGAGCGGCTGCTCCTTGCTGCGCTGGCGGGCCGTCGCGAGAATGGCCTCCACGTCCTGCTCGTCGAGGGTTCCGTCGGCTACGACTTCGCGGACGACCTCGAGTACGTCCCTTTCTGCCATGCGCGCATCCAATCCATCCGGGTGTGTTGGGGCGCCTCATCGCGCCCTCGCCACGTCATTCGCATACGTAGTCATTCTAGGCCGGCGCACGCATCTGATAATAGGGTGAATCTACGAGTCGGTAGGGACGTAGCCAACTGACTCATAAGCCTACCCTTATGAGTCAGTTGGCTACGTCCCTACCGACTCACGATCTACCCGAAGTGCGTGGTGCAGTTCGGCATGGGGCAATCGCAACAGCCCTCACCGTCATAGACGAGGCACCCATACCAATCAACGCCGCCGGAAGCGCCAGGCGCTCTCGCTCGAGCAGGCGACCCAGCTCGCGGCGGACCTGCGCGATGCGGAGAGGGACGGGAAGATCGTGACGGTGTGGCTCGCGCTCGCCACGGGGATCAGGCGTAGAGAGGCCCTAGGGCTCATCAAACGCCCACGCTATCTCGCTACCAGGTATGCCCGCAGCTGTTGCAAGCCCAGTAATTGTAGGCGAGATTCTTGATATCCTCCGAGCCGCACTTCGGACATGAGCTAGTCCAGCTCCCGCCACCGCTTGTGGCGCGAATCTGCTCGTCGGTGAGCTCGATGCCCTCGGTCTTCAGGATCTCGAGCGCTTCCTCCAGCGACTTGCCGGCGAGGTCCTCGCGCAGCTTCGGGGCTGCTTTCCTCT
>CACZNT010000037.1 GCA_902782635.1 uncultured Coriobacteriaceae bacterium | reverse complement strand
GCGTCGCGCAGACGCTGGAGGGCCATCTTGTCGGCGCGCAGGTCGATGCCGTTGTCGGCCTGGAACTTGTCGGCGAGCCAGTCGATGACGCGCTGGTCCCAGTCGTCGCCGCCCAGGTGGTTGTCACCGGCAGTGGAAGCAACTTCGAACACGCCGTCGCCCAGCTCGAGGACGGAAACGTCGAACGTGCCGCCGCCGAGGTCGAACACGAGGATCTTCTCATCCTTGTTGGTCTTGTCGAGGCCGTAGGCCAGAGCGGCGGCCGTCGGCTCGTTGATGATGCGCAGCACCTCGAGGCCGGCGATCTTGCCGGCGTCCTTGGTGGCCTGGCGCTGAGCGTCGTTGAAGTAGGCGGGGACGGTGATGACGGCGTCGGTGACGGGCTCGCCGAGGTACTTCTCGGCATCGGCCTTCATCTTGGCCAGGATCATCGCGCTCACCTGCTCGGGCGTGAAGTCCTCGCCGTCGATGCCCACGACGGCGCGGCCGTCCTTGCCGGCCTTCACCTTGTAGGGGACGGTCTTGATCTCAGACTCGACCTCGTCGATACGACGGCCCATGAAGCGCTTGATGGAGAACACGGTGTTGGTGGGGTTGGTGACGGCCTGGTTCTTCGCGGCCTTGCCCACGATGCGGTCGCCATCGGCGCGGAAGCCGACGACGGACGGCGTGGTGCGGTCGCCCTCTGCGTTGACGATGATCGTGGGCTCGCCGCCCTCCAGCACGGCCATCGCCGAGTTGGTGGTGCCCAGGTCGATACCGAGAATCTTGCTCATGAGGTCTTCCTTTCCTCTTGTGGCCCGCCGGCATGCTCGCGCGGCGCGGCCGCTTTTCTCACGTCGACATTATTACCCTTGCGCGGGGGTTCTATACAAAATCTAAGCGTGAAATTGATAGATTTCCTCGTTTTCTGCACTCAATGCCGGAGGGGCGGCCCCGTCGCGGCTGAGGGCGGGGCCTTCGCCATGGCGATGCGACAACAATCCAAGACGTCTCTTATGCCACGTCCGGAATATACCCTAGTAGTTAACAGGTATTAACTCCTTTACCTGCAGCTTTGCCTTCGACCGTCCGTTTGTGACCATTTGCGGTTAAATGCTCCAATCAGACGGATTTTGCCCGTCGGGGGACTTGCGCTCTCCCCCGCTGCTGTTACTTTGTAGCCAGTCGCGAAGCGCCGGGGAGAGGAACCTGAGGGCGAGCGGCAGAAAGGAAGCGTTGGCTGCGCCGGGGAGAGGAACCATTGGCGCGGGCAGCGGTTGCTCACAAGGAAGGGAGCCCATCATGTCTCATCCCGTTATCGTTGCCGACGAGTGCATCTCCTGTGGCGTGTGCGTTGACGCCTGCCCCGTTGGCGTTCTTGAGCTCGGCGACGAGTCCGCCGAGGTCGTTGACGGCGACGCCTGCATCGCTTGCGGCGCTTGCCTGGACGCCTGCCCCGCGGGCGCCATCACGGAGATCGTCGAGGACTAGCTCCTCGCCCACATCCGAGAATCGGCAGAGCCGGGTCCTACGGGGCCCGGCTTTCTCATATCGCAAGGCGCTCTGCCACTGGGGTCTACGCGTGACAAATGGGGACTGTCCCCAACTGTCATATCATGGGGCCATGAGACTCATCATCGCATCCGACATCCACGGCGCCGCGCGCCACTGCGAGCAGCTCATGCGGGTCATCGAGGACGAGCGGCCCGACAGGGTGATCTTGCTGGGCGACCTGCTCTACCACGGCCCGCGCAACGACCTGCCCGACGACTATGCCCCCAAGAGCGTGATCGAGATGCTCAACGGCATCGCCGACCGCATCATCGCCGTGCGCGGCAACTGCGAGGCGGAGGTCGACCAGATGGTGCTCGACTTCCCCTGCATGGACGACTTCGCCACCATCGACGACATCGACGTGTGGGACGAATCCGGCCGGCTCTCGACCATCTTCATAACGCATGGCCACGTATGGGGGCCGGGCCTGCACAACTCCATCGACCACATGCCCCAGCTCAGGCGCGGGGACGTGCTGCTGTACGGGCACACGCACGTGAAGGTACACGAGGAGCGTGACGGGGTGACCATCTTCAATCCCGGCAGCGTCGGGATCCCCAAGGACGGGTCGCACAGCTGCGGCCTCTACGAGGACGGGCGCCTCACGCACCTCACGCTCTAACAGGAGATTCACCCGCCTTTTTCTCACATGACGGTCGTGGCGAGTCATGTACCATGGGGCCGAGCGAAAACTGAATACCCTCGGATGACAGGATCGGGAGAGACCGCGCGCAGCACACGCGGCGCCGAAGGGGAGGCAGAAACTCTCAGGCAAAAGGACCGGTCCCCGACGAGACCTTGGAAAGGCGGCGGGATCCCAAGCGGGCACCACCACGCATGCCACCGAAGAAGCAATCCGCAGGTACGCAGCGGAGAATCTTTCAGGTCACATGACAAGGGCGCAAGCGAGCCGGAGGCATCCGGCTCACTTGCCCCTTTTTGCATTTGAAGGAGAGGAGCCGCGATGGAACGCAAGACGCCCCTGTACGACATCCACGTATCCGAGGGAGGGAAGATCGTCCCCTTTGCGGGCTACCTGCTGCCCGTGCAGTACGAGACCGGCATCATCGCCGAGCACGAGGCCGTCCGCACGGCCGCGGGCCTCTTCGACGTCTCGCACATGGGCGAGGTCGTCTTCCGCGGGCCGGGCGCGCTCGCGACGCTCGAGCACCTCATCTCCAATCGCTACGCCGACATGTCCATCGGCCGCGTCCGCTACGGCGTGCTCTGCAACGAGCGCGGCGGCTGCATCGACGACCTCATCGTCTACCGCCTGGGCGAGGAGGAGTGGCTGGTGGTGGTGAACGCCTCCAACCGCGAGAAGGACGTCGCCCACATGCAGGCCAACCTGCTGCCCGACACCATCTGCGAGGACATCTCCGACAGCATCGCGCAGGTCGCCCTCCAGGGGCCGCGCTCGCGCGAGATCCTCGCGCGTCTCTGCGACGAGTCGGCGCTGCCCGCGCGCTACTACAGCTGCGCCCAGCACGTCGACATCGCCGGCATCGACGCGCTCGTCTCGCAGACGGGATACACCGGCGAGTTCGGCTACGAGATCTACGTCGACGCCGCCGAGGGCCCCGCGCTCTGGAAGGCCCTCCGCGAGGCGGGCGACGAGGACGGCCTCATCCCCTGCGGCCTCGGTGCGCGCGACACGCTGCGCCTCGAGGCCTCGATGCCGCTCTACGGCCACGAGATGGACGAGGACACGAGCCCCCTCGAGGCCGGCCTCGGCCTTGGCGTCAAGCTCGACAAGGACGAGTTCATCGGACGCGACGCGCTCATCGCCGCCGGCGAGCCCAAGCGCGTGCGCATCGGGTTCGAGGTGGTGGGCCGCGGCATCGTTCGCGAGCACCAGGACGTCTACGTCGGCGACACGCTCGTGGGCCACACCACGTCGGGCACCTTCGCCCCGCACCTCAAGCGCGCTATCGCGATGGCACTCGTCGATGTCGACCATGCCGCCGAGGGCACCGAGCTCGAGGTGGACGTCCGCGGACGTCGCATCGGCGTGCGCATCGTCGACATGCCGTTCTACCGTAGGTCGTAGGCACGCGCCGTCGTACCTGTCCCCACTGTCATGACAAAGGGGACTGTCCCCTTTGTCTTATGAAAGGAGAAGCAATGTCCAAGATCCCCGCAGAGCTCAAGTACACCGAGTCGCACGAGTGGGTCCTCGAGGAGGACGGCAGCTACGTCATCGGCCTCACCGACTTCGCCCAGAGCTCCCTCGGCGACATCGTGTTCATCGACCTTC
>CACZNT010000036.1 GCA_902782635.1 uncultured Coriobacteriaceae bacterium | reverse complement strand
TCCCGTGGAGAAGGGCACTACCATCGCCCAGGCGCTCGAGCATTACAAGAGCGGCACGTCGCTTGTGACCGAGCTCTTCCAGGCAGACGGCTACGAGGACTATGGCTACCGCACGCCCAAGCCCATGTCGGAGTACTCGACGTATGACGAGCTGTGGGACAACAACGTTAGCGGTTCCGACACCATCGAAGCCGACATGGATCTCTATTACATCATGGTCAAGCTGATCGACTCCGTGGAAGTCGCGTATACATCACCTGTATGCGGCACGGAGACGACGACTCCTTCCAAGGAGATGCTTTGGGGCGTCACATGGAGCTGGGGAGAGCAGACCAACCCGCCGGCAACCTCGCTCCCTGGCGGCGTTAACTACGAACTTGATACAGACGGCGATATACCTTGGTCGTTCTGGATTGCGGACATGGAGAACTGGGACGCCTTCGTGGGCACCTTCGAAGGCGGCAAGCAGTATCTGGCAGAGACCTGGCTGGCTGCCAAGTATGGCTACACCTTTAGTGAGGATGTCGCCGCCACTGTTAATGGTGGCACGCTCGTAGAAATCGATTTCGACGGCGGCTATCTGGGCGTCTACGCCAACATCACCGCCGCCCACGACCTCGAGGAGGTCGCGGCCGTGGCGCCCACCTGCACCGAGGACGGCGTGCTGGCGCACTACAAGTGCAAGGCCTGCGACGCGCTCTTCGCCGACGCCGAGGGCACCGAGCCCGTCACCGAGGCCGACCTCGTGGATCCCGCGCTCGACCACGACTGGGGCGAGTGGGAGATCGTTAAACCGGCCACCGTCGACGCGGAGGGCCTCAAGCGCCGCACCTGCAAGCGCGACGCGAGCCACGTCGAGGAGCAGAACATCCCCAAGCTCATCCCCGTCGAGCTCAAGGTGACCTGCGAGGGCGAGGGCACCGCCTCCATCAACGGCGGCGCGGCAGCCGCCGAGGTGACGGCCATGATCGTGGGCGGCGACGAGGTGGAGCTCGTGCTCACGCCCGCCGAGGGCTACCTGCTGGAGGACGTCTCGGCGGTGAAGGGCATGGAGCCCGAGATGGTCTGGACCTGGGACGATGCCTCCACCACGCTCACGTTCGCCATGGACGACGAGCCCATCGAGCTCTTGGCGACCTTCGTCGAGGCCGTCACCATCAATCTCGACGTCAACGGCGGCACGCCGGGCGAGTTTTGGGTCGATAGCGCCCAGGTGCGCAAGGGCGTGCCGATGGAGGTGGCGGACGTGCCCGAGGAGCTTGCGGCGCCGCCTGCGGGCCATGCGTTCGCCGGCTTCGAGCTGCCCGATGGCAGCGTGGTGGCCGTGGGCGACACCTTCATGCCCGAAGACGGGATGACGATCAAGTTCCTCTGGGAGCCTGTGCCCTGCACCATCAGCTTCGACCCGGCCGGCGGCACGATGGGCGGCTCGACGGCGGTCGTCAAGGAGGCGCACGTCTACGGCGACGTTATCACGATGCCGGCGGCGCCCAAGCGCGCGGGGTACAAGTTCCTGTACTGGAGGGGCTCGGAGTACCAGCCGGGCGACAAGTACACCGTCACCGGCGACCACACCTTCACGGCCGTCTGGGAGAAGGTCGCCGATCCCGCGCCCAAGCCCGCGCCGTCCAACAAGGTGGTGCCCAAGTCGGGGACGCGCCATGTGACTCCTGCCACGGGCGACCGCACGACCCCGGCGTCCGTGTGGGCCTTCCTCGCCGGCATGAGCATCTCCTGCCTCGCCGGCGGACAGTACATCCGCCGCCGTCGCCAGGCATAGCGAGACGACGATAGGGAGGCGGGCCTTCTCGTCATGGGGGAAAACCTTATGGCGAAAAGGCGCGTCTCCTCTTTTGCGTGCACGGGTACACTTACGGCAAGGTACCCTGCGTCGCGAGGAGTAGCCATGAAGAAGTTCGCTGCCCTGTTGTCCGCCGCAATGCTCGCGCTCGTCCTGGTGGGATGTGGTGCCGCCGGCGGCTCGGCGGACGGCTCCGGCTCTGGCGGGGCTGCGTCCCAGACCATCGACATTTCCCAGGTGAAGACCCTCGGCGACGCCCTGGACCTCAATACCGAGACCATGGGCTACTCCATTGGCGAGGAGCGCTTCGTGGGCGTCCTCCAGAGCGGCGACGAGGCGTATCGCGTGGTGGCCGAGCTGCCCGAGGGGATGTACGCCCAGATCGAGCAGATTCCCTACGACGACAATCACGACGCGAAGCTCCGCGAGGTCGTGGCCGACGTTCCCATCACGCGCGTCGACGACCTCATGGAGAACAAGCCCACCGAGGCCGACCTCGCCAAGTACGTCGGCATGAAGGGCTCCGAGCTCACGGCGATGGGCTTCATGATCAACGGCTTCATGGCGGACGGGGAGACGCTCTACTACATGGACTACGGCGACTATTCCTACGAGGTCGTCTTCAACGAGGACGTCAACGGCGAGGAGATCCAGGACACCTATGAAGACGATGAGGTGCTGGATACGCTCACGGTGAAGGAGGTCCGCTGGACCGGCATCGGCTCCAGCGCCACCGACTTCTAGCCGCCGGATAAGGCACTTCGGTGCCTGTCCCCAAAGTGTCTTACCCGCAGAAGTACAGCGCCATCAGCAGCGCGTAGGCTGCGCCGCCACCGGCCAGAAGGGCGTCCAGCACATCGTCACCCGCCCCGTCCATGGCCTGCTCGAGCGCAGGTAGGAGCGCCCACACGCCCAACGTCGCCACCACGGTGTAGAAGAGCGAGTTCTGCAGGCAGACCTGCCCCTGGAAGTTGAACGGCAGCGCGCGATAGTCCCAGAGCTCGTAGTTGCGGTTTGCCGCCATCCCCGTGCCGTAGTCGATTGACGTGCAGACGGCCTGGTTGAGCAGGAAGCTGGGCACGAGCGCCGCGACGCCCGCCCGCTCCTCCAGCATCCGCTTGGCCGGCATCAGCACGAGCTCGGCGAGCACCGCCGCCGTCCCCTCGGCGGGGAAGGGGTAGAGCCAGGTGTCCCAGAGCATGTGGTTCGAGCGGTCGTAGTCGCCCTGGAAGACGCCTAAGCGGATGCCGTGGCAGAAGAGCATCTCGCCCCAGTGGCCGACGAGCGAGAACCCCATGAAGTAGAGCGCGAGCTTGCGTGCCAGCGGGTACCAGTAGGCATGCGAGGCCGGGCCGGCGAGCGTTCCCTCGCGTCGCGCGCGCATCGCCGACCACGCGCCGACACCCACGAGCGCGGCCGACCCCGCTGCGTGAGCCACGGGCATCCAGGTATTGAAGACGGTCTCCTTGGGCGAGTCGGCCGGCCAGGTGCGCGTCACGTAGCTGCCGGTCTTGCGCTTGTTGACGATGCCCAGCGCGATGGTGACGGCGGCGGTCGCGATGGCTGCGGGCAGGGCGTCGCGCGAGCGCTTGCGGGCGAGCATCAGCGTGAGGCCCGTGCCCGCGGCGGAGAGCCCGGCGCGCCAGAAGCTCAGGTCGTAGGGGAGTTTCTCGCCATCGGAGGCGGCGGCGTATGCGAGCCACGATCCCAGCATGGCGCCCTCTCGAGGTAGCGCGTCGCGATCATTGCAACTACTTATACGCCGACGTCGACCACCCCGTCCCACCTCGGAATTTCGGGGGGCCGACCGTCGCCAATTGCGTGTCATCCTGAGCGGAGCGCCGGCAATTGCGTGTCGTCCTGAGCGGAGCGCCGCAGGCGCGTAGTCGAAGGACCTCAGGGGATCCTTCGACTCGCTTCGCTCGCTCAGGATGACACCTAGGGAAGGCAGAGCCCTTTTCACCCTCTGGCTTCCGTTAGCACGCGCCAAGGCGCAAAAAAGGTGGCCCCTTGCGCCACGGCAAAGGGGCCACCTGTCCTACCTGCGAAATGAGTCAATACGCTACGTCCCTATTGACTCATTGTCGATCCGGGGGCGAGCTTACTTGCCAGCCTCCTGCTTGATGGCGTTGGAGATCCACATCATCAGGCACGAGCCGATCAGGTTGGTGACGGGGGTGATGTTCTCCATGCTGAGGGTGCCATCCATGATGGCCATCACGAGGCCGACGACCGAAGCCACCACGCCGATGATGGAGAAGATCCACACGGGCATGATCTTCTGGTTGTCGTTGGCCGCGCGCAGGCCGAGCGCGCCGGAGATGATCTCGCAGATGGCGCCAATGATAATGACGACGGCGCCCATGCCGATCGCACCACCCACGTCGGCTATCGTGACGCCAGCGTCGGCGAGGGTGGCAGCGGTCTCGCCCTCGACGTTGAGGGTCGTTGCCGCGCCGCTGATGAAGGCGATGCCGGCGCCCATGATGAGGCCGAGGATGCCCGCCACGATGGCGATGATGGACAAGATGCGGAGAATCTTCTGGTTCTGACTGCGTTCCATGATGCACTTCCTTCCAGTGTGGCGTCCCCCAGTGGGGCGCCTCAAACCCTACCTATACTACGCCTTATCCGGAGCGTCTGTCTTATGGAGCGTCTACCCGTTTTGCGGCGGGGCATACTATAGGAAAGCGCGCGCCTTTGCCGACGTCCACGTCGACGCCGCCGCCGGCACGCCGCTGCCGGCACGCCACCGAACGACCCATGGGAGGTACGATGCCCGTCGAATGGAAGGACTTCCTCTTCTGCCTCGTCCTGGGGATATTCGGCGGCCACAAGTTCCGCGAGGGCCGCATGGGGATGGGCTTCCTCTACCTCTTCACGGCCGGCATCTTCGGCCTGGGCTGGCTCTTCGACCTCGTGCGCTACCTCTACCGCGCCATCGTCATCACCACCGCGCGCCACTCCGGCCGGCGCCTCCAGCCCGCCGAGCCGCTGCCCGTCGTGCCGGCGAACCTCGTGCTGCGCGGCGACGATCAGTGCCACTACAATGCCCCGGTGGTCCACGTACTCACCAGCCACGAGATGGTGGGGCAGTCCGGCGGCATCCTCGGCACCACCATCGGCCTAACGCCCGGCCTCGGCCTCAACGTGGGCCGTCTGTCCAGCAAGAACATCCGCGGCGACGTCGTCGAGAGCACCGAGGGCGTGCTCTGCATCACCGACGAGCGCATCGTCTTCACCGCGCCCAAGCACTCCTTCGACCGCCAGATCGCGGACCTGTCGTCGGTGACGCCGTTCGCCGACGCCATCCTCCTGCAGTTCGGCGACAGGCAGGACGCGTTTCTCACCTACGACGGGCTTTACATCTGCGATGTGCTGATGCGCATCGTCAACGGCTGACGTTCGGACGCGCGGGCGCCGGCGCCGGAAGGGGGACGTGGTGGAGAGGCTTGAGGCTTTCGAGCGCATGCTCGCCGACGTGCTCGAGCGCGAGCGCAGCGAGAAGGAGCAGCTGGACGAGCTGCGCGCGCAGGGCAAGGAGAAGACGGCCACCTTCCGCCAGCTCATGGGCAACCGCCTCGTCTACGTGCGCATGCTGGAGATCTTCCGCGAGCACGGCCTTCTGGGGGAGTGATGGCGGGGCAGGGACGAGTGGTTGAGGACGGGATCGAGGGAGTTGAGGTGGATGACGGTCAAGCGCTTCGATTTGGGTGACGTGACGCAGGGCCAGCCGGCCCCGGCCGCTCCGGCCTCGAGCCAGCCTGCGGCCACCGAGGCCCAGGTGCTTGCCGCCCTCGATGAGTGGGAGGAGGACGCCGCCTATCGGCTCGTCCGCCATGCCGCCACGCTCGGCGCGTGCTACACCACGTCCACCATCTGCCTCGTGGCCGACACCTTCGACAACCAGCGCCTCACCGACGACCTCATCACCAACCGCCTCACGCGCGGCGGGTACACGGCCGCAGAACTCAACCCGCTCGAGCTGGGCGCGCCGAGCGTCTGCGACGTGGCGAGCGTCGACGTCCTCAAGCGGCTGCTGCGCGAGATGCGCGGGACGTTCACGCCCGAGCAGGCGCGCCACTTCTCCGAGTACCACATGGTCGCGTGCGACGACGAGGCCTTCGTGCTGGTGGCGGACAGGACGAGCTTCACGGAGGCGCAGCGCAGGGAGTTCCTCGAGATTGAGGGCGTGTTTGAGGAGCCCGCGGACGATGCAGACGACGCTGGTGGCGCAGGGGTCGCGGACCGGCCGGGGTCGGCGCTGATAGCGTCGCTTGCCGGGGCCGTGATCGGGCATCGCCTTGCCGCCCGCAAGGACGAGGGCGAGAGCGGGGACGCCTTCCCGGACGTGCGCAGCGACTACGGTCGGCGCGTGTGGGCCGACGACCACGACTTCAGCGCGGACGGCGACGACGCCCACAACTTCGGGGCCGACGGCGACTACCCCGTGTGACAGCTGGGGGCAGTCCCCAAGTGTCACGCCGTGTGCGTGTGCCCTGTCCTGCGCAGCCGGTCACGCTTCCCTGGGACGAACGCGCCCTCTGGCGGGTATAACATGATGTGGCAGGCAGATGCCACGGCAAGACGAGGGGGCAACGGTGAACTTTGACGACCTGAGCGACGAGCTCAAGGAGACGGCGCGACTGAGCAAGACGCCGCAGGAGTTCGTGGAGCTTGCCAAGAGGGAGGGCCTGAAGCTCTCCGACGAGGTTCTCGACGCGGTGTCCGGTGGGACGAGTTGGTCGGGGTCGGACTCGTCCAACGAATGCAGCAGAAAATACATCGAGAGCTAGGCATCGTATCCGCACCTGTCAGATGGCCGGGTGCACGACGGCCGTAGCCCTCGTGTCGTCCTGAGTGAAGGCGGTGCTGCTACGTGTCGTCCTGAGCGAAGGCACTGCTGCTACGTGTCGTCCTGAACGGAGGCGTTGCTGCTACGTGTCGTCCTGAGCGGAGCGCCGAAGGCGCGTAGTCGAAGGACCTCGGTTTTACCGGAGACCTCAGGACGAACGTGCCCTCCGGCGCGTATAAGGAATAACATGAGGCCAACGCCGGCGGAAACGAGGGGGACAACGATGAATTTCGACGATCTGAGCGACGAGCTGAAGTCCAAGGCGCGCGAGACGAAGTCGGCCGAGGAGCTTTTGGCGCTTGCTGCGCAGGAGGGCGTCTAGCTCTCCGACGAGGAGCTTGAGCTGGTGTCCGGTGGGACGAGTTGGTCGGGTTCGGACTCGCCCAACAATTGCAGCAGCCAATTCATGCACTGACAGACGGAGCGCCTGCACCCACCGTGTCGTCCTGAGCGGAGGCGCTTGCAGCTATGTGTCGTCCTGAGCGGAGCGCCGCATGACGATGGTCGTCCAGGATAACGGCAGGGTGAAGGTTGATTTCGGTTATGAGGACCTAAGCGAGGGATCGTACGCTCACAAAAAGGCTTGGAAGGCGCGGTACCTCGCATAAGACGCGTCGGCCTATAGCACTCATCAAGTGGACTGCTTGACGCTCCCGCCGCGGGCGTGTAGAGGGCGGGCGCCGTTCACGGCGTCCGCCCTCGATAAGACACCTCTGCACATCAACCAGTGCTAATCTTTTAATAACTTTTATTCAACTCATCCGTGCGGCGGAAGGAATCGTGTGGACGAGAACAAGCTCAGGAAGCACCTCCTGAAGAACAACAAAACAGAGCGGATTATCTTCGCGGCGACGCCGGAGATGAAGTCCGCCCTTGAGACTTTGGCCGAGGAGAGGTGCGTGAGCGTCTCGGCGCTCCTCACGGATCTCGCGGTCGCAGAGCTCATCGCGAATCATGAGCTCATCCCCGACTGGGGTGAAGCGCGTGAGTAGCCTGTACACCTTCTCGACGAGCATTCCTGCACGCAAGGCGGACTCGGTCATCACGGCGTCCATCTATCTGGAGTGCCGAGACTGGGCCGAGACGCGGCGCAGGGTCGTCGAGGACAACGAGTACCAGATCAACGTCGAGAGCTCCCTCAAGCGGATAGCAAACGACATCATCCGGAGACTGAAGTCCCTAACAGACGAGGAGCTCGAGTTCTTTGCCAGCTCCTACGGGGATGACCAAGACGCCATGCTCTGGGTGGCGCTCTGCCGCACCTACCCATTTATGTCCGGCCTGTCGCGTAACGTGATCGTGGATAGGTACGCCCGTACCATCCCGGATTACACCGACGCCGCCTTCGAGACCTACTTCGAGGAGGAGGCACAGTACCATCCGGAGCTTCTCGGGCTAAGCGAGAGGAGCAGGAAGAACATGCGCCGCCAGGTCTACCGCATGCTCGTGGAATGCCGCCTCATCACGGAGGAGGGCAGAATCACACCCCTCTATCCGTCGCCAGCGTTCGTCTCCGCCATCAGTGAAGACCACAGAGAGGACCTCATGCTCTTCCCGGGGGTGACGCTCATATGACAAAGCAGTTCGACCACATAAACGATGTGAGGCAGTTCATCGTCGAGAAGCTCTCCGACAAGTCTCTCCTCGGCAAGGAGGGACACCTCATCCGGCAGTCCCTCTATGTGCTGCCGTACCCGCCCGAGCAGGAGCTGGCCGCCCAGGAGCTCGTCAAGGCCATCGTCGATGGCGAGCTCAAGGGAGTCGGCGTCAAGGCCCAGATCATCAACCTCTACGATATCGTCCTCGGCTACCTCGACGAGCAGGGCTACTGGGAGCAGCTCGTGGAGGCGGAGAAGGAGTACGACCGGGACGCGCTCATCCTCATGCTCCAGGACACGGTGAGCGCCGCCGACGTCATCGCCCCAGAGGTCAACAGGCAGATCGAGGAATCCGACGCCGACCTCTTCTTCATCACCGGCGTGGGAGAGACCTACCCCTACGTACGAACCCACGCGATCCTCTCTCTGCTCTCGGAAGGCAGACCCGTCGTCCTCATGTTCCCCGGCAGCTTCGTGCAGGACCCGGACGGCTCCACCGCCCTCAACATACTCGGCATCCCTCAGGGCAACACCGGCGGCTACTACCGCGCCACGAACGTCTTCGACCTTTAGGAGGAGTAGCAGTGCTTATCCAGCAGACCTTCGAGAAGGACATCTTCCGCCCGATCGACCCCGTCGTGAAGGCCAACAGCACGGAGCACCTGGCCAACGAGCTCGAGGAATTCGTCGTCACGAACGAGGTGGAGCGCCATCTGCTCACCTTCTTCGAGGAGTACAGCGACCCCAGCGCGGTGGGCAACGGAGCGTGGATATCGGGCTTCTTCGGCTCGGGCAAGTCGCACCTCCTCAAGATCCTCGCTGTCATCCTTGAGGACCGCGAGGTAGGGGGCAAGGGTGCCATGGAGTACGTGCTGCCCAAGGTGGCGCACAACCCCTCGCTCAAGGGCGCCATGGAGGTCGCGATCCAGCGTCATCCCTCGGAGTCTGTGCTCTTCAACATCGACTCGATTGCCCCGAACCAGGGAAGGAGCGATTCCGGCGCGCTACTCGCCGCCTTCATCAAGGCCTTCAACGCCCACTGCGGATACTTCGAGGGGGACCAGCAGCACATCGCCAAGCTCGAGTACGACCTGGACAGGGAGGGCAAGCTCGGCGCCTTCAAGGAGCTTGTGGAGCGGAAGATCGGGAAGCCCTGGACCGACGTCCGCAAGGCGGCGCTCCTGAACGCCGCCAAGATAACGGAGGCCTTCGACGAGGTCCTGGGCAATCCCTCCGGCACCACCGAGAACGCCGTCTCGTACTACCAGCAGACCTACTCCCCGGACATCCGCTCCTTCGCCCAGAGGGTCAAGGAGTACATCGACGGCCGCGAGAAGGGCTTCCGGCTGAACTTCTTCGTGGACGAGGTCGGGCAGTTCATCGCCCAGAACACCAACCTCATGGTCAACCT
>CACZNT010000035.1 GCA_902782635.1 uncultured Coriobacteriaceae bacterium | reverse complement strand
GACCTTTCCTCCGGCCGCCTCAATCTTGGCCTTTGCAGAGGCGGAGACCTTGTCCACGACCACGGTGAGCTTACGGGTCAGCTCGCCATCGCCAAGGACCTTGACGGGAATGTAGTCATGCTTGATGACACCCTTCTCGACGAGGGTCCCGCCGTTGACGGTGTCACCGTCGGCGAAGAGGGCCTCGAGGCGCGCGACGTTCACGGGCGCGTACTCGACGCGGTTGATGTTGCGGAAGCCGGGGAGCTTGGGCAGGCGCATCGCGAGCGGCTGCTGGCCGCCCTCGAAGCCCGGGCCCTTGCCGCCGCCGGAGCGGGACAGCTGGCCCTTGGAGCCACGACCGGCAGTGGTGCCATGTCCAGAGGAGTTGCCGCGGCCGATGCGCTTGCGGGCCTTCTTGGCACCCTCTGCGGGGTGGAGATCGTTGAGCTGCATGATTGATCGACTCCTAGTTCTCTTCAACCTCGACAAGGTGCTTGACCTTGAAGATCATTCCACGGATGGACTCGTTGTCGGGCTGCTCGACGCAATCGCCGATCCTGCGCAGGCCGAGGGCGCGGCAGGTGGCCGTCTGGTCCTTCTTGACCGCGGCCTGGCAGCTGCGGACGAGCTTGATCTTGAGCTTCTTGTCAGCCATGAGCTAGTCCTCCTTACCCACGAACATCTCGCTCACGGTCATGCCGCGACGCTCGGCGGTCTCCTCGGGGCTGGAGAGCTCCTTGAGGCCCTCGGCAGCGGCCTTGATGATGTTGAGCGCGTTGTTGGTGCCGAGCGACTTGGACAGCACGTTCTTGATGCCGGCCAGCTCGAACAGCGGGCGCACGGGGCCGCCGGCGATGACGCCAGTACCCTCGATGGCCGGCTTGATGAGCACGCGACCGGCGCCGTAGTGGCCCATTACCTCGTGCGGGATGGTGCCGGACTCGGTGACCGGCACGTGGAACATGTTCTTCTTTGCGTCGTCGACGCCCTTCTGGATGGCCAGGGGGACTTCGGTGGACTTGCCCATACCGATGCCCACGTTGCCCTTGCCGTCGCCCACGACGACCAGCGCCACGAGCGAGAAGCGGCGGCCGCCCTTGACGACCTTGGACACGCGATGGATGAAGACGACGCGCTCCTGGAGGTCGGACTCCTCCTGGCGCCTGCGATCTCGAGCCATTGCTTTCCTCCTAGAACTTCAGGCCCGCGGAGCGGGCGCCGTCTGCGAGTGCCTTGACGCGGCCGTGGTAGATGCGGCCACCGCGGTCGAACGTGACCTCGGTGACGCCTGCGTCCATGGCGCGCTTGCCGATGATCTGGCCCACGAGCTCAGCCGCCTCCTTGTTGGAGCCGATCTTGCCGGTTGCGCGGAACTCGGGGTCGAGCGTCGACGCCGTGCAGATGGTCTTGGAGTCAATGTCGTCGATCACCTGGGCGTAGATATGTGCATTGGTGCGGTGCACCGAGAGACGCGGGCGCTCAGCGGAGCCCACGAGCTTGGAGCGGACGCGCCTCTCGCGGCGCTTGAGGCCCGCTCGCTTGGCCTTCTGCTTGTTCATTCCTTCTCCTCACATCCTCGCCGCCACCTGACGGGGTGACGGACTTTTTGCCTCATTCCGGCCTTACTTGGCGGCCTTGCCGAGCTTCCTGCGGACGAACTCGCCCTCGTAGCGGATGCCCTTGCCCTTGTACGGCTCGGGCGGCCTCTTGGCGCGGATCTCGGCCGCGACCTGGCCGACCTGCTCCTTGGAGATGCCCTTCACCGTGATGTGGGTGTTGTCGGGAACCTCGAAGCTGATGTTGTCGGGCGCCTTGTAGGGCACCGGATGGCTGTAGCCGAGCGCCAGCTCGAGGTCGGAGCCCTTGAGCGTGGCACGGTAGCCGACGCCGATGAGCTCGAGCTTCTTCTCGAAGCCCTCGGAGACGCCGGTGACCATGTTCTGGATGAGGGTGCGGGTGAGGCCCTGCTGAGCATTGGACTCCTCAACGCCCTCGATGAGGCCGACGGTGATGACATCGCCGTCGAGCGTGATGGTGATTGCGTCGGTGAAGGTGCGCTCGAGCTCGCCCTTGGAGCCCTTGACCTTCACGGTCTGTCCATTGACCTCGGCGGTGACGCCGGCGGGAATCTGGACGGGGTGCTTGCCGATACGAGACATGTCCTTGTCTCCCTTCTTCTCGCCGGAATTACCAGATGTAGGCGACGACCTCGCCGCCAACGCCGGCCTTGCGGGCATCGCGGTCGCACATCATGCCCTTGGACGTGGAGACGATCGCGGTGCCGAGGCCGCCGAGCACGCGGGGCAGGTCGGCAGCGGACGAGTAGATGCGCAGGCCCGGCTTGGAGACGCGCTTGAGGCCCTTGAGGAGCTTGGCGCGCTTGGGGCCGTACTTGAGCTGGATGGTGAGGGTCTTCTGCGGCGTGGTGTCCTCCACCGTGTAGCCGGCGATGTAGCCCTCCTCGCTCATCACGCGGGCGACCTCGACGAGGACCTTGGTGGAGGGCATGGAGACGCTCTCCTTGGCCGCGGAGTTCGCATTGCGAATGCGCGTGAGCATATCAGAGATGGGATCATTCACGTTCATTGGTGCTTCTCCTTCGTTCGGGATGAACTCTCGCAATCGGTTCGCCTGCACCCGTAGCGCAGGCGCCTGAGAGCGGATTGCTTCGGTGCGCCTACCAGCTGGCCTTCTTGACGCCCGGAAGCTCGCCCCTGCTCGCGAGCTCGCGGAAGCACACGCGGCACAGCCCGAACTTGCGGTACACGGAGTGGGGACGCCCACAGCGCTGGCAGCGGTTCTGGGTGCGCGTCGAGTACTTCGGAGTACGCGATGCCTTGACGATCATCGATGTCTTTGCCACAAATCCTCCTTCTATCATGCGTCGCGACCGGGATGGCCGCGACGTTGGTGCCTGCCTTGGCTACTCGCGGGTGAACGGGAAGTTGAACCCTGCGAGCAGCGCCTTGCCCTCCTCGTCGGTGGGCGCGGTGGTGACGATGGTGATGTCCATGCCGCGGGTGCGGTCGATCTTGTCGTAGTCGATCTCGGGGAAGATCAGCTGCTCGGTGACGCCCAT
>CACZNT010000034.1 GCA_902782635.1 uncultured Coriobacteriaceae bacterium | reverse complement strand
TCGAGCTTCTCGCGGAAGATCTTCTCGTCGAGCATGTCCTGGATGCGCAGACCGGTGCGGTTCATCTTGTCCATGTAGGTGGGACCCACGCCGCGCTTGGTGGTGCCGATGAGGTTCTTGCCGAGCTTCTTCTCGTGCGCGCCGTCCAGGTCCTTGTGGTAGGGCATGACGATGTGCGCGTTGCCCGAGATCTTGAGGGCCTCGCAGGAGATGCCCTGCTCCTCGAGCATGTCGATCTCGGAGAGGAGGATCTCGGGGTCGACGATGCAGCCGTTGCCGATGATGGGGGTGGTGCCCTCGTACATCACGCCCGAGGGGACCTGGTGCAGCGCGAGCTTCTTGTCGCCCGCGATGACGGTGTGACCGGCGTTGGCGCCGCCGGCATAGCGGCACACGACGTCGAAGTCCCCGGAGATGAGGTCGGTGACCTTGCCCTTGCCCTCGTCTCCCCACTGCGTGCCCACAAGTACGGTTGCCGACATGGCTTCCCTCCATGAGTCAGTGCGTCCCTAGCGCGGATTTCGCGCATGAACAGTATAGGCCGCAATCGTCACGACGGCGTTACGCGCGTCGATGTGGAGGGCGGCAGGTTGAATTTCACACAAGGCAGGGGGACATGAGACAAGCCACCTGTCCCCTTGTCTCATGGCTAGCCCTCGACGTAGCCGGAGTCGTGGTAGCGGTCGAACTCCAGGAACTTGGTCGCGGCGGCGGAGAACTGCAGCTCCACGACGCCCAGCGGGCCGGAGCGGTTCTTCGCGATGATGATCTCGGTGATGTTCTCGTCCGGGCGATCGGGCTCGGCGGCCTCCTCGGCGCTCATCGAGCGGTCAAGCAGGAGCACGATGTCGGCGTCCTGCTCGATGGAACCCGACTCGCGCAGGTCGTGGAGCTGCGGGCGCTTCGAGCGCGTGCCGCGGCGGCTCTCGAGGTCGCGGTTGAGCTGCGAGAGCGCGATCACCGGCACGCCGAGGTCCTTCGCCATGATCTTGATGCCACGGCTCATCTCGGAGACCTCGGTGGCGCGGCTGTCGGCGCGGCGGTTGCCCGGCGGGGGCGAAAGCAGCTGCAGGTAGTCGATGATCACCACCGCGTTCTCCTTGCCCTTGAGCATACGGCGCGCCTTGGCGCGGATCTCGGTGACGGTAGTGCCCGGCGTGTCGTCCACCAGGATGTCGAGGTGACGCAGCTGCTGGACCGAATCGAACAGGCGCTGCCACTGGTGGCCCTTGATGCGCGCGGCGCGGATGTCGGTGAGCTCCACGGAGGAGTGCGACGAGAGGAGGCGCTGGGCGATTTCGGTCGAGCTCATCTCCAGCGAGAAGAAGGCGACGGTGGATCCCGTCTGGGCGGCGTTCACCGCGAGGTTCAGTGCGAAGGACGTCTTGCCGACGCCCGGGCGCGCGCCCACCACCATCATCTGGCCGGCGCGCAGTCCCAGCAGCTTCTCGTCGAGCTGGCGGAAGCCGGTCTTCGCGCCCTGGATGCCCGAGCCCTCCTTGGCCATCTCGCCGAGCTCGGTGTAGAGGTCCTCCATGATCTTAGAGAGCGGCTTGTAGCGCGAGCGCACCTCGCGGTCGGTCACTTCGAGGAGCAGCCGCTCGGCGCCGTCGACCACCTCGGCCGTGTCCTCCGGCGCGTCGTAGGCGATGGCCGAGATCTGCGCGGAGGCGCGGATGATCTGGCGGAGCGTGGAATCGCGGCGCAGCATCTCCGCATGATGCTCCCAGCTGCGGATGTTGCGCGTGTAGGCGTTGATGTCGGTGAGGTAGGCACGGCCGCCCACCTGCTCGAGGATGCCCTCGGAATTGAGGCGGTCGGCCAGGGTGATGGGGTCGATGGGGAGATTGTCCTCGTGCATGCGCCTCATGCAGGCGTAGATCTTGCGATTCGAGGGGATGTAGAAGTCGTTGTCGTCGAGCAGGCCGCCGAGGCACTCGGAGAGCGCATCCTCGGAATTGAGCATGGCGGCGAGCACGGAGCGCTCGGCCTCTTGGTTTTGCGGCATGGCGGCGTCGTTGGCGGCGGCAGGGCTCGCAACCATGGCATCGTATGCGGGATCGCTCATCTCTCCCCTTTCGCGACACGCAGGGCCTTTGGCCTTGGGATTTGGATGGTACCCCATGCGGCAGACGGCTTTGGCCCCAATTTGGGGCGCCTTCCCCTATCAACAGGCCGATGTAGATAGCATTAGGCGCTCACCTGCGTGGCCTTTGGTTTTCAACGTTTTCGACAACTTTTTGTGGAAGTTTTGGGTTTCGGCGAGCGAGTTTTCTACATTCGCGTGGCGGCTTTCGCAGGTGCGTCGGGGTACGGTTCACATCGCTGCAGGTCAAGAGCCACGAACACATGTTTTTGCAGGTAGATTGGCCAATTCCACTTTCCCGAAAAGAGAAGTCCCTGCCCGCGACACCATGCGCGAACAGGGACTCTTTGGCATTTGCGCAGCTTTCGCCGCTCAGCTTGGGTGCTCGTGATTCCGACAGCTTGTCGAAAAATATCAGCACCTTGCGAGCTGGGCTACTCCTGCTCCTCGGCAGCCTCGGCCTCGGCGGTCTCGACGACCTCGGCGGTCTCCTCGGCGGCAGCCTCCTCGGCAACCACGGCGGTCTCGGCGACCTCCTCGGCAGCAGCCTCAACAGCCTCAGCAGCCTCGGCCTCAGTGGCCTCCTCTGCGACGGCCTCGGCCACCGTCGGCATCACCTTGCCGGACGCCTCAGCGGCGGCGGCAATGGCGGCCTCGTCGCCCACCTGGACGAACAGCTTGGCGCCGATCTCGCGGTAGAGGCTGATCGTAACCTCGTGGATGCCGGCCGTCTTGATGGAGCCAGCGCGGTCGATGCGCTTGCGGTCGACGGTCACGTTGAGCTGCTCGGCGATGGCGTCGGCGATCATCGTGCCGGTGACGGAGCCGAAGAGCTGGCCCTCGTCGCCCACCTTGGCGTCGACGGTAACGGTCTTGTCGTCGAGGATGGCCTTGGTGGCCTCGGCATCGGCGATGCGCTTCTCCTCGCGGGCCGCGATGTTGTGCCTGCGCTCCTCGAGCTGCTTTATGTTGCCCTCGTTAGCGGGCAGGGCGAGCCTGTTGGGGAACAGGAAGTTCTCGGCGTAGCCCTGGGCGACATCGACGATGTCTCCCTCGCCTCCCTTGCCCCTGATCTCACCCAGAAGGATGACTTTCATGGACGCTCCTTAGGTACGTGGCGCACGCGCGCCGTCTTGCGTTCTCGCTTCCCGCCTGCGCTAGTTGCGCTCGCGACGCCCGCCGCGCGTGGAGACCACGGGGACGACGTAGGGCAGGAGGGCCATCTCGCGCGCACGCTTGATGGCGAGCGCGATGTCATGCTGGTGCTGCGTGCAGGTGCCGGTGACGCGGCGCGGCTTGATCTTGCCGCGGTCGGTCGTGTACTTGCGGAGGAGCTGGATGTCCTTGTAGTCGATGAGCTCCGTGCCCTCCTTGCAGAACTGGCAGTACTTGCGACGCGGCTGACGCTGATACTCACTAGCCATGTCTTTGAACCTTTCGCTTAGGCGGACGCGTCCGCCTCTTCCTTAGAACGGGATGTCCTCGTCGTAGACGTCCGCGTCGGGCGGGGTCTGGACGGGGGCGGCAGCCGGGGCTGCCGGGGCGGGTGCCGATGCCACGGGCTGGGCCTGCGGGGCTGCCCCGTAGACCTGAGCCTGGGGCGCAGCCTGCATCTGCGGCGCGGGTGCCGCCTGCATCTGCGGCATGGCCGGGGCCTGCGGGGCGTACTGCGCGCCTCCGCCGAACGCCGGCGCAGCTGCCTGGTTGCGCGACAGGAACTCGATCTGGTCGACGATGACCTCGAGCTTGGAGCGGTTCTTGCCCGTCTCGCGGTCCTGCCACTGGCTCCAGCGCAGCTTGCCCTCGATGGCAACCTTGGTGCCCTTGCTGAGGTAGTCCTTGATGCCCTCGGCGCGACGCCCGAACATCGTGCAGTCGACGAAGTTGGGAACGTCCTCCCACTCGCCGGTCTGCGCGTTCTGGCGCCTATCGTTGACGGCAACGCTGAAAGTGAGCACGCTGCTGCCCGATTGGGTGGCCCTGATCTCGGGGTCGCGAGTCAGGTTTCCGGAGATCATCACTCGGTTGATGCTCATATTCCTCACTACCTCTCATCTGCGAGCTTCGCTCGCCCTGGCGGCATGGGCCGCCGCTTCCATGGCTAGTCCTTGTCGGGACGCCGCGTGATCATGTGGCGCAGAACGGCATCGTTGATGCGCAGAACACGATCGAGCTCCTTGATCTGGGTGGGATCCGCATGGAAGTCGATAAGGGTGTAATCTCCCTCGGACACGTGGTCGACTTCGAACGCAAGCTTGCGCTTGCCCCAGTCGTCGACGTTGTCCACCTTGCCGCCCTCTGCAGTGATAGCAACATCGATGCGCTTCATAACGCCGGCGCGTGCCTCTTCATCTGTAGTGGAATCGACAAAATAGAGCAGTTCATAAGCCTTCATCTGGTCACCTCCTCTGGACTAATGGCTCCGGGACGTGAAGGCGCACCCGGAACAGGAAAGGTTTGCTGGAGGATAATACCACAGGTAGCACCTGCTGCGTCAAGCTCGAACGCGGTATTTCTCCAGCTCACCTCCAAGAATCCTCATGCGGCTCCGCCCATGCGGCCCTCTTCGGACCCATTGTCCGAAAGCGCTCTGACAGCCAGATGACGAAACGCGTCGGCCAACGTGACACTTCACTGCGTTTCTGCATATGAAAGCGGCCGTCCGAAGACGGCCGCCAAGTTTTGGGATGGTGCTTCTCCACGAGAAGCGCACGGCTTATGGGCGCTACTCCTGCGCAGGAGCCTCGGTCTGGGCCTCGGAGACGGCCTCAGCGGCAGCCTCGGCGGTCTCGGCGACCACCTCGGAGACGGCGCCGGTGAGAGGCGTCACCTCAACGACCTCGGCACCGCCGACGCCGGGCTCGGCAACCGTGGGCGCAGGCTGGGCGACCGGGGCGGCGGCGGGAGCGGGCTGGGCGACCGGGGCGGCAGCGGGCGCCTGATAGGCGGCCGGGTCGTAGGTCTGCGGCTGGTAGACGTTCTGGGCGTACTGGGCGTTGGGGTCGTACCCGGCGTTGCCGTAGACGTTGGGCTGGTAGACCGGAGTATACGTAGGCTCGATGAAGGGCGGCAGCGGGTCATCGCTCCTGCCCCAGGCGGGAACGTTGAACTGGCGGTACCACAGGCCCACGGCCGTGTAGCTCAGCATGGTGATGACGGTCACGAAGGGGATCGCCACGAGCGCGCAGATGATGATCGCGGGAAGGATCGTGGCGATCATCTGCATGGCGAGCTCGAGCGCGACAGCCTCGTCCATGTTGCCGGAGATGCGGTTCGAGAGCTCGAGGATCGCCGGCAGCGCCATGCCCATGGGGATGAGGATGGCGGCGGTGGCGATGGCGCCGATGATTCCGTTCCAGATCAGGCGCATGCCGACGATGCGGAACAGGCCCTCGAGGTCATGCTCGACCATCTCGTAGATGTGCTTGAACTTGTAGCCCGGGCCGATCTCCTGGTAGATGGCGGAGCGGACGACGGCCACCATGACGAGGACCTCGATGAGGAGCATGATGGCGAACGACGCCAGGCTGCCCAGCAGGGGGATGAAGGCGAGAATCATAGAGGCGAGAAACGCGATGGCTCCCCAGCCCAGGCTGACGACGAAGGCCCTCCAGCCGCTGGAAAGGCAGGTGCCCCAGGAGATGTTGCTCTGTTTGGGCGCGGAGTTGACGCCCCATGCGGTGAGGCGCGCCCACTCGACGCAGTAGCCCAAAAGGATCAGCTGGCCCACGATGGGGATGAGCTGGAACAGCGAGAGGATGAGGACGGGCTTGATCCAGCCCTTGTCCATGGTGAGAAGGGCCCACGAACGGGCGTAGTACTTGTCCCTCTGAAAACCTTCGAGATTGACTTCTTTGCTCATTGGCAACTCCTAACTTTGTGGTGACCCTATTGTATACCCGCGCGCGAGGGTCGTTTCCGTATGGGCTTCTCGGTTGAGAAGAGCTCTTCTCGGTAGAAAGCACGCAAACGAAGCATGCCTTGAACCCCTCAACAAAGAAAACGCCCCCATTGCTGGGGGCGTAGCTCACCTGGCGGAGAGGGAGGGATTCCGCGTCTTCGCTTCGCGAATCCGCTGGACCTCGCGCTTCGCGCTCGGACGGCAAGGCCCCGCTGGGGCCTCGCCCCCTCGCGGGTTCGAATCCATGCACTAGCCTCTCACATGAAAACGCCCCGTTTCCGGGGCGCTGTCAATCCTGGCGGAGAGGGAGGGATTCGAACCCTCGTGACCCGAG
>CACZNT010000033.1 GCA_902782635.1 uncultured Coriobacteriaceae bacterium | reverse complement strand
GGCGCCGATGAGCATGCCCTCGATGAGGCTGTGCGGGTCGCCCTCGATGACGGCGCGGTCCATGAAGGCGCCGGGGTCGCCCTCGTCGGCGTTGCAGATGAGGTACTTGCGACCGTCTGCGCCGGGGTCGGCATCGCGGGCTGCGCGCCACTTGAACGCCGTGGAGAATCCGGCGCCGCCGCGGCCCTTGAGCCCGGCCACGTCGATCTCGTTGATGACGTCCTCCGCGCTCATGCCGCCCTCGAGGATCTTGGCGATGGCCGCATAGCCGCCGTGGGCGATGTAGTCGTCGATGCTCTCGGGGTCGATGATGCCGCAGTCGCGCAGGGCGACGCGGGTCTGACGGTCGAGGAACTGGCGGTCGTCGGCGCTGATGGCCAGCGCGTCGACGAGGCCGAGGTCTCCGGTCGAGACCGCCTCGTGGATCTTGGGCGCGTCCTTGGGCTGCACCTTCACCAGGCGATGCAGCTCGCCCGCGTCGTCATAGATGTCGACGATGGGCTCGAGGAAGCACATGCCGATGCAGCCGGTGATGCCTAAGCTGGCATTGGTGGGATTGGAGGCGGCGAAGAGCTCCTCGAGCTTTGCGTGGACGCTGCCGGCGCCTGCCGCCAGGCCGCAGCTGCCCTCTCCGATGATGACCCTCATGCCGCGCCCCCTTCCGCATCCTCGGCCGCCAGGCCGCGAACCACCTGGCGCGCCTTGTCGGGCGTGAGGCTTCCGTAGGTCTGCCCGTCGATCATCATCACCGGCGACAGCGAGCAGCAGCCCAGGCACGCGACGTGCTTGAGCGAGAAGAGGCCATCGTCGGTGGTCTGGCCGTCCTCGATGCCCAGCTCGTCGGTGAGCGCGCCCGAGATGAGCTCGGATCCGTTGACGTGGCAGGCCGTGCCCTGGCAGAGCATGATGAGGTGCTTGCCGGCCGGCTCGAGGCGGAACTGCGCGTAGAACGTGGCGACGCCCATGATGGTGGCCATGGGGGTGCCCGTCCGCTGCGAGATGTGGTCGAGGACGTCCATGGGCAGGTAGCCGTAGATTTCCTGCGTCTTCTGCAGGATGGCTATCAGGCTGCCGGGAACCTCGGCGTACGTTTCGAGCGTGGGCTCGATGAGCGAAAGGTCGCTCGATTCAAGCTGGGACATGCGCACTCCTCTCCAAATCGTGCGTTACTCATGTCAAGCACCATTATGGGGGATGGGGGAGTGGCAGACGCGATCACGCGCAAACTGTTAACGCTCCGATATGACAGTTTGGGGACAGGCACCAATGTGCCATATCCGCAACCTGTCCCTTTTGGCATGACAAAGGGGGCTGCCCCTTTTGTCATATGATGCTTAGCGGATTTGGCACGGGGAAACGGAGCGAGCGCATGGACAAGAGCAACGGCCATCACGAAGGTCATCAGCACCATCACCATCACCATGACGAGGCCATGGGCCCCGACGAGGCGCTCAGCTCGCTTCTCCTGCTGGGCCAGGTGGCGCTCGATGCCGCCGACTACGAGTCGGCTGTGAACGCCTACGCGAGCGCGCTGAAGATCAAGCAGGACGAGACCGCCGCGTACAACCTCGGCAGCCTCTACGCCCGTGGGCTCGGCGTGAGGAAGAACTATCTCGAGGCGGCGCGGCTCTTTCACGAGTCCGAGCTCATGGGCAACGATCGTGCCGGCAAGCTCTGCATGAAGTGCATGTTCGATTTCATTGACGAGCAGATCGAGGGGAAGGACCCGCTCGAGCTCTACTCTGCGATGGCGGTGTTCGTCTCGATGGCGTTCCCGGAGGCGCCGGACAAGCCGGCGGAGCTTGCCAATGGCCTGTCCGCGCTCGCCAGCACGTACGCCAGCAAGGGGGAGCAGGCAAAGGCGGAGAAGCTCATCCTCGCCCAGGAGCATCTACCTGGGAAATGAGTCAATTGACTACGTCCCTACTGACTCATCCCCGCTGCAGGCCCTCCTTGGGGAAGCGGAGCATCGTGCGGTTGTAGCCCGTCGTCACGAGGTACGCCTTCTCCTGCTTCGCCTCCATGAGGCCGCTCAGCACGAAGCTGCTCAGGCCCCGAATCTGGAAGTCGGGATCGGTGAGGTCGAGCAGCGTGCCCGAGTCCCTCTCGATGATGAGCGCCGAGTCCGCATCGAAGAACACCGAGAACTCGACGAGGAGCGGCTTCTTCGTCTGGCCGTTCATCTCGAGGAGGGTCATGATGATCTCCTCCACGAAGAGCGCCGCGCGATTGGCCACCTCGCGCGGGTAGCCGTGGTCGAGGAGGCTGCTCCCGATGCGCTCGGGAAACTCCACGGCCGCCTCCTGCGTGAGCTCGTCGTCGAGCACCATGATCTCCGTGTCCATGTGCTTGAGCAAGAACGGGAAGTTCTCCCTCCCGAAGCGCAGGTAGACAAACGCATAGGCAAACGCGAGCGTGAGCACGGGAGAGAGGGCCGCCCCCACCCACAGGCCGTTGAAGCCGATGAGCGTCGCCCCGAGCATGGGCAGGGCCATGTAGAGGATGCCGTTCTGGAGGCATGCGAAGAAGGTGGCCATGCCGATGTGGTCGATGAGCATGTAGTAGGAGGTGGTGAGCGACACCAGGCTGGTGAACGTCAGCCCCAGCGCCACAATCCGCACCGCCGTCACCGAAGGCTCGAGTGCCTCGCCGCCCGTGACGCCGAAGAGCCCGCAAAACGGCCGCGCGAAGATCCAGATGAGCGCCGTCGCCACCAGGCCCTCGACGATTGCCGCCTTGACGGCCGACCTCATGACGCGCTTGATGAGCACGTGGTTCTGCTCGCCATAGTACGTGCCGAGGAGCGGCTGCATCGCCATGCCCACGCCGTCCAGCACGACGCCGAACTCCATGAGGCTGACGATGATCGCGAGGGTGATGAGCCCGGCGTCGCCGAAGCGCGTCGAGATGAACCCGATCATCACGAAGTCCATGATGCCCCAGCAGATGTACACGGAGGAGTCCACGATGCTGTAGCGGGCCGTGTAGAGGAAGTCGGCCAGCGACAGGTGCCAGACGAAGTGGAGCGTGCACTCCTTGCGGAGGTAGTGCAGGAGGCAGGTGAGGATGCCCAGGCCATTGCCGATGATGGACCCCAGGACGATGCCCGTCATGCCCATGAAGCTGGTGAGGATGATGGAGCAGATGATGTTGCCGCCGATCTGGAACCCGTAGCAGATGTTGTTTATGAGCTCGTCGCCGTCGCTGTAGACCATCTGCTCGAGGTAGAAGATCACGATCGTGAGGAAGGCGTTGATCGGGGCGAGCCGATAGTAGCGGAGCGCCTGCTCCAGGATGTCGCCCGTGATGCCGCTCGCGGCGAAGTACGTGCTCTGGAAGAAGTGGATGAAGATCGCCGAGAGGAGCCCAATGCCGATGCTGATGACGAGGCCCTGTCCGTAGATCTCGTCGGCGCGATCCTTTCTCATCGCGCCCATCTCGCGCGCGAAGGCGATGCCGACGCCCGTGGAGAGGAGGTCGCCGAAGAAGGTGACGATGGCCGTTATCGGCGCGATCGCGTTGATTCCTGCAACGCCCGCCTCGCCGATGAAGTAGCCGGCGATGATGCTGTCGGAGAGCAGCATCAAATAGCCCACCGCCTTGGTGAACGTGCCGGATACCAGCATCGAGCCAAACTTCTTCTCGCAAAAGCCCCTCATGCATGCCCCTTATCGCGCGTGCTGATGATGTGCAGGAGAATCCGCTCCAACTCACATAGGCTATCCCTTATGCGTGAGACAAGCTACCTGTCCCCTTGTCTCATTTGCCCTGCGCGCCCCGGTACTCGAGGCACGCCATCGTGAGGTCGTCGAACTGCTCGGCAGCTCCCACGGACTGGTCCACCGCCGCGCGGACGACGCTGAGCGTCTCCTCGCAGCTCGCGTCCGGCTGGGTGTTGAGGGCATCCACCATCCGCTCCATGCCGAACAGCTCGCCCGTCGTGCTCGTCGCCTCGGCGACGCCGTCGGTGTACACGAAGAGCTTGTCGCCCGGCTTGAGCTCGATGTCGTAGCTCTTGTACCTCGAGCCCTCCATGATGCCGAGCACGAGGCCGTGCGGGTCCTTGAGCAGCTCGTAGCGTCCGTCGTGGCAGACCGCCGGGTACTCGTGCCCCGCGCTCGAGCAGTCCATCTTGCCGGTCGAGAGCTCGAGGATGCCGAGCCACGTCGTCACGAACATCTCCATCTTGTTCTGCGAGCACAGGGCCTCGTTCGCCTTGGTGAGGGCCTCGGCCGCGCTCACGCCGAGCTTCGCGTAGTTCTGGACGATGGTCTTGGAGATCATCATGAAGAGGGCCGCCGGCACGCCCTTGCCGCTCACATCTGCGATGACGAGCCCGAGGTGGTTGTCGTCGATCATGAAGAAGTCGTAGAAGTCGCCGCCGACCTCCTTGGCGGGGTCCATGCTCGCGTAGAGGTCGAACTCCTCGCGGCTCGGGAAGGCGGGGAAGATCGAGGGCAGCATGCTCGCCTGGATCTGCGTGGCCATGTTGAGCTCGGTCTCCGTGGACGCCAGCTTGGCGGTCTTGTCGTTGAAGATGATGCAGTACATGATGATCAGCGACATCAGCATCATGCCGTAATTGGACGCGTTGCCAAACTCGCCGATCGTCGTGAGGTAGTTGAAGAGCGGCAGGAAGATGAACGTGAGGGCGGCCACCTTCTGGTTGTGGGGGCTCTCGCTGCGGATGATGAGGATGGTCGCGATGATCGACGTCACGAGGCGGTAGAGGTCCTCGACGAAGGAGAAGTCCGCGGCTTGGTGCGCGCCCTCCGCATTGACGAAGAAGGTCGTCGGATAGAAGACGTTGGAGAGCAGGATCACGACCTCGACGATGAACAGGATGGGGATGGCCCGCTCGGCCCAGCGGGCGAGCTTGCCCTCGAAGCCGAGCGTCAGCTTCACGTACTCGTAGAAGTTGAGGATCAGCACGAGGTCGATCAGCTTGCTGAGCATGATGAACGTGAAGGTCACCGGGTGCGGCCACTGCATCCCCATCGAGAGGTATATGAGGGAGTTCACGAGGAAGCCGGCGCTCACGAACACGTTCAGGAGCCTGAAGGTCCGCGCGCCGTCGCTTTCCTGCCGCCAGGTGCCGTAGTAGAGCGCCGCGCCGACGAAGGCGCCCACGACGTCGATGCCGCAGTCGAACAGGTACGGCTGCATCAGCGGGAAGACCTCGTCCAGGAAGTACACCCAGGTGAGCACGAAGCTGGCCAGGGCCGCCGCGAGGGTGAAGACCAGGCCTATGATCAACGTGCTGTTCTTGAGCTTCTCAATCATGTTCGTCTCGCAATTGTCTGATGCCAGCCGGCACGCCTGCGTGCTGCGGGCATTATCCGCCTATGCCCGCAACTTGTGGTCGTCGATCGCCACCATGACGATGTTGCCGATCACGTTGATGAGGTTCTGCGCCCCGGCCAGGAGCGCCTCCGCGATGATCGCCATAGCCACCACCTCGAACGACTTGAGGTACATGGTGATTATCAGGCAGCCGATGAGGATGGACCCCGGCTGGTTCGGCGCGCCGAGCGAGAGGAACAGGATGAGCGCCGCCAAGACGACGAGGTTGAGCCAGGTGAAGCTCGTGTTCGTCATGAAGATGAACACGAGGGCGAAGAGCATGAGCAGGAAGCAGTTTCCGTCGAGGTTGGTCTGGGCGAGCACCGGCATGTTGCGCTCGAGCAGCGTCCGGTCCATCTTGAGGACCTTCGAGCAGTAGCGGATGTTGTACGACGTCGCATCGATGACCGACCCGATGCGCCAGTTCTCGCGCAGCATCGGCATGGCCTGCCGCGCGAAGGCGATGGGGTCGATGCCGCTGGCGGCAAGCCGGATGGCGTAGGTGGCGAGCAAGAGCGCGATGCCCAGGCAGACGGCGACGGCGTATGCCCCGATCTCGAGGAGCGACCAGAGGTCCGCGTCGAGCAGGACGTCGAGGACCGCGAGGAAGCAGAAGGGCGGAAGCGCCGCGATGACGGCGGCCAGCATCCGGGAGAAGAGCGTGTAGCCGGCCATCATCGCCTGCCGCAGCGGCTCGAAGTACTTGCCCGCCGAGCACATCGCGTAGGTGCACAGGAACGCCACCACGATGAGCGGGATGGGGGAGATGACCTCGAACGGCTCGAAGATGCTCGAGGGCACGGACGAGGTGACGATGTCGGCGAAGCTGCGGTCGAGCGACCCTTTGAACTGGGGCGCCGTGCCGCCGAGGCCCTCGAGCACGGGGCTCAGGGCGGGCCAGGCGGCGAACGCGAGTACGATGGCGAAGACGGAGGTCGCGAACGTGCGCGCGTGGAGAGCGCGTATGTCGGAGCCTCTCCGGGAGACGACGTAGGCGTCGGTGAGGTTCCTGAGCAGCGAGAAGAAGGTCATCGGGGCGCCCACCATGAGGGCGGCGTTTGCGAAGACCTTCTCGAGCGGCAGTATGTAGTCGACGATCAGGCCCACCCGGGCCTCCCGGTCGAGCATGGCGCGCAGGATGAGGTAGACGACGATGGCGCAGGCCGCGGCAATCATGCAGGCGTGCATCGACGTGCGATTGCTCCTGTTGACCGTGATGGCGATCTCGTTGCGGCCGGAGTAGTAGCTGCAGTCGATCCTGTCGGAATGACCGTCGAGGATGCGCCCCTCCAGGGAGGCGGGCCCGTCGTCGAACACGAACGGGTCGCCCTCGAAGCCGAGCTCGATCCGGTACTCGCCGAGCCTGCCGGCTCCCGAGACCTCCAGCTCGGTGTCCTCGTCCAGCCCCCAGTCGACGAGCTCCTGCAGCAGGGCCTCGAGGACGAGGAGGGTCTCCGACGCCTTCTCGCGGCTCACGTCCTTGCGCGCGAGCAGGCCCTCCGCGAACGCGCGCGCCTCCTCGAAGCTGCCGTCGTGGATGCGGAAGCTGCGCTGTCTTGCCGATTGACTGGACATGTTGCCGGGGACGCCACCTTTCGCGTACTTTGCCAGCGGGGGAGTTCGTCTACGACATTATACGTGTGCGGCACGGGTGGTCCCGGTGGTGCTGGCGTCGGCATCACTTGGGGCTGGAGCCGCTTGGGGCCCGCATCCGGCGCATGCGAGCATGCCTTATGGTCGTGCAGCAATCACCTGCTTGGCCCCGTGACGTCTGTCCTTGGGCCCTAGATTCCCAGCAGCTTGCGGTAGATTGCCTCGTCATCTCCGCTGAATACGTTGAACACCACCGTCATGTCGAGGTCGTTCTCGTCGAGCCACCTGCGCACCGTCTGCACGGCGATGCCCGCGGCCTCCTCCTGCGGGAAGCCGAAGATGCCCGTGCTGATGCAGCAGAATGCGATGGAGCGGAGCCCCTCGCTTGCCGCGAGGTCGAGGCAGCTCGAATAGCATGATGCGAGCTGCTCGCGATGGAGGTCGGTCGGGTGTCCGTTCGCAATGGGGCCGACCGTGTGGATGACATGGCTGGCGGGGAGGTTGTAGGCGTCCGTGATCTTCGCCGTGCCCGCCGGCTCCTCGTGGCCCTGCGCCTCCATGATGCGGGCGCATTCTGCGCGCAGCTGCACGCCGGCAAAGCTGTGGATGGCATTGTCGATGCAGTGATGGCCAGGCGCCCAGCACCCGAGCATCTGCGAGTTTGCCGCGTTCACGATGGCATCGACGGAAAGCGTCGTGATGTCGCCGCGCCACAGTCGCATGCGCCCATCTGCCTGCGCGGGAGCGGCCTCGTCGACGCCATGGACGCCCGCCTCGGCGATGAGCCCCTGCAGCAGCTTGTCCTGTTGCGCGAGAAACGCCTCGTCTGCGGGCCATGGCGGACGCGTGTTCACGAGCGCGCGAAACGTCGCCCAAAGCTCGTCCGCATCCCCGCTCGTGGGCGGCTCGACACTTCGCTCGGCGCAGAGCGCTCCCACGAGCGATTCCAAAAGCTGCTGCTTGCGTGCCTGCTTCATGACGTCTATCTCCCCATGCCTTCCAGCAATCCGTCGAGTGCGCGGTCGATGTCGGCATCGATGAGGATGGACCTGTCGATAATCTCCGCCGGCACGTACGCCTCGCCGAAGTTCACGCACGCGTAGACGGCATCGGGATTGGCATACGCGAGGCGCCAGAACGGGTACTTGATGATGACGGGGGTGTTGCCGCCCACGCCCAGCTCAAGGTAGAGCACCTTGCCTTGCCCATGCGTCCTCAAGTAGTCCTGGTAGCGCTCAGACGCCGCATGCCAGCCCTGGTCCTCCACGAAGCTGCCGTCGGCTCGCAGGTTCATGGCCATGGGCTTGCCGCACACGGGGCAGTGCGGTACGAGCTCGGTCGGCACGCGCATGTCGCGCTGCTCCTCGACCATGCGCTTGACCGTCTCGTAGTTGTCGTAGGTCGCATCGTGGCAGGGCACGCTGCACTGCCACAGGCCGTAGTCGCCCTGCGTGTAGAACAGCCGCTCCTTGGGGAAGCCGGCCAGCTGGAACTGGTGGTCGACGTTTGTGGTGATGACGAAGAAGTCCTTGCCGGCCAGCAGGCGCAGGAGCTTCGCGTAGGTGTCCTTGGGCGGGTCCACGTAGCGGTTGTGCCAGATGTGGCGGCTCCAGTAGGCCCACCGCTCCTCCTCCGTGGGGAACGGGTAAAAACCCGCCGAGTACATGTCGGTGAAGCCGTACTTGGCGATGAAGTCGGCGAAGTGCCGCTCGAAGCGCTCTCCGGAGTACACGAAGCCCGCCGAGGCCGAAAGCCCAGCCCCGGCACCGACCACGATGGCATCCGCCTCGTCGATGGCCTTGCGCAACTGCTGAAGTCTGTCTTCGAGATCCATGTCGGACATGATACGCCTCCTGCCCCTCGGGCGGGGTCCGTACGCTCTCGTTCCCCGGCCGGGCGCCCGGGGCAATGCGCCCCAGGTCGATAAGTCACGCAACGACGCCCGCATACTTAGACTTCAAAGATTTGTAGTATCTCGCCAGATAGAATGACGCAATCAGCAGCGCAATGGCATACAGGTACATCTCCAGATAGCCAAATGTCATTCCAAGCAGATGGCAGAATATGAACTCTGTAACGCCAATTGCGCACCAGTGAATGCAATAGATCGACGTAATGTTCTTGCTCATCTCGATCGCTACCTTGAATCTTGACGCGTCAACCTTCTTCAATAGGAAGTGGAAGGCGGAGAGAAGGAGCAGGTCTATGGACAACAGCCCGGCGGCTTCCATAGGGCTGGCGTCGTAATACGCGCTATCTACGCACAGGAAGAACGGACCGTTCGCAAACGTTGCCGCCGCATATATCGCGCAGATAATACCGGAGGCAATCATCACCTTCAGATAGAAGGCGTCTTTATCCCGTATTCCTTGCAGGATCATGCCAAACACGAGGCCCGCGGCAACGAACAGATACCAGTTGAGGAAACAGAACGTAGATACCCCATATTCCGTAAACACGAAAAGGCCAATGATCCTATCGAGCACGGCATCCTGCGTATTGACACCCGCGGCAACCGTACCGATCACGCTGAGAACCAGCCCGACGAAGAGAATGTGAATGTCGTTCAGCCCCAGCTTCTTGAAAAACGCAGTGGCTATGAAAGCCAGTCCGGCAAAATGGAGAATGTCCGGCCCAAACAGCCAATGGATCGTGGTGTCTGTAATGGCGCCGTTCATTATGTCGTACGACAAAAAGTACATCCCGTATCGCACAAAATTGAGCACATAGGCAAGCAGGAGCAAAATAGCGCCCCTTCGGGCCATGTCCGTGGGAGCGCTCTTTCTTGAATACTTCATCCCCACGCCCATGGCAAACATAAACCCATGCGCAACTACGATATATCCGCCAAGGATGTCGTCGGCAAGGATGAACCAGAAATCGCCCTCGTATCCAACTCTGTACCGCGCAAACATGATCACTGGATGGCAGAGCACCATGCTGACGATCGCAAGGGCCTTCAGGAGGTCCAAGTTGTGCTGCCGCTCATCCCTCTGCAACGTCTCTGGCATATGCCCCAACCCTTCTTAGCTGCTTAGCAAATAGTTGAGGATAATAACAGTGGCTTATCGAGGATGATAGCAGTGGCAAGGCGGCTTCTCAGCAGGCCCGGCTCCTTCACCAGAGAGCTCGGCGATCTCCACGACCACCTGCCTGCCGTCCTCCTTCGCAATGCGCATGATGTCCTTGCCCGGTTCCAGTTGAAGGACTTCCTGAAAATCGGAACTCATTCAACCAGGGTTTCTGGAATACGGGGGCCTATGCCCTCTTCGTCTTGGCCGCTATTGCTGTTTATGCCGCCTGGCGTCGGGTTATACGTCTCTCCCGATTGCGACCAACTACCACGTCCGCCCATTGCATCATCCTCCTGTTTCAAAAAAAGCATAGCCGTTGCCTGTTTCGCAAAAACATACTATTCTAATTTTTGCGAAACAGAAGGGAGCGCACATGAAGCTAATCGAGAGGCCAGGGTACCTAGAGCGACTCAAGCGACTCATCGGCACCTCGGACATCAAGGTCATCACTGGCGTGCGCCGCGCAGGGAAGTCCAAACTCCTCGAGGCGTTCAGGAGCTACCTCCTAGGCGAGGTGGACGGCGCCAACGTCATCCACGTGGACCTCAGCCTGCTCGAGTTCGAGGAGCTCACGGAATACCACGCGTTGAACACCTACGTCACCTCGCGTTACATCGAGGGGGCGCACAACTTCGTCCTCATCGACGAGGTTCAGATGTGCGAGGGCTTCGAGAGGACTATCAACAGCCTCCATGCCTCAGGGAGCTACGACATCTACATCACGGGTTCGAACGCGTTTCTGCTTTCGAGCGACCTCGCGACCCTGTTCACCGGCCGCACCGTGAGCATGGAGGTCTTCCCCTTCTCCTTCGAGGAGTACAGCTCCTACTTCGAGGGCGAGCAGGTGGACGACGCTCTCGAGCGGTACCTGCGCATGGGCGGCATGTCCGGAAGCTACGTCTACGCCGACGAGCGCGACCGCCACGGCTACCTGTCCGACGTCTACGACACCCTCATCCTTAGGGACATCGTCCAGAGGCACGGCATCAGGAACGCCGACCTCCTGGGAAGGCTCTCGGACTACATGATGGACAACGTGTCCAACATCACCTCTTCGCGCAGCATAGCCGACGCCCTGACCTCGGCAGGGACGAAGACAAACGACCGGACGATAGCCTCCTACCTGGGCTACCTTACGGAGGCCTTCGCCTTCTACCGCGTCAGGCGCTACGACATCCGGGGGAAGCGCTACCTATCGTCAGGCGACAAGTACTACTTGGCGGACCATGCCTTCCGCTACGCGAAGCTCGGCACGCGCAACATGGACTTCGGCCGCCTGCTCGAGAACATGGTGGCAATCGAACTGTTGAGGAGGGGCTACGAGACGTACGCGGGCGTCCTCTACAAGAGGGAGGTCGACTTCGTGGCGATCCGCGGCAGTGAGAAGCTCTACGTGCAGGTGAGCGATGACATCTCCAACACGTCAACCTTCGAGCGCGAGTACTC
>CACZNT010000032.1 GCA_902782635.1 uncultured Coriobacteriaceae bacterium | reverse complement strand
CGAGAAGGACGATACCGACCTCGGCCTCGCGCTCGCCTGGGCGAAGGCGCATGTCGAGCGGGTGGTCGTGAGCTGCGTGAGCGGCGGCCGGCCGGACCACGCCCTGGCGGTCTATGGCTGCCTCGCACGCCATGTGGCGCTCATGCCGCGCATCATCGAGGACGATTTCGAGTGCCGGATACTCTCCGCGGAGCACGCTCCTGCCTGGGAGCTGGGGGAGTCGGCGCGAGGGATGACCTTCTCGTTCACCGCCCTCTCCGCCGAGGCGGTCGTGAGCGAGCACGGCATGCATTGGGAGCTGGACCATCGTCGGGTGGGCTGTCTCTTCGACCTCGGCATCTCGAATGTGGTGACGACGGGCTCCGCAAGGATCGACGTCCACGAGGGAATCGTCGCAGCCTTCCTGCTTGGCAGGATATGACACTTAGGTGCCTGTCCCCAAACTGTCATATCCCATCACCCGCGCATGAAGAAAGCCGCCCGCAGGCGGCCTCCTCGGTTTGTGCGCGTGTCGACGTGCGTGCTACGAGCGGGCGACCTTGCCCGACTTGAGGCACGTGGTGCAGACGTTCATCTGCTGCCTGCGACCGTTGAGAACCACATGCACGTGCTGGATGTTGGGCATGAACTTGCGGTTGACGGTGCGGTGCGAGTGGCTGATGGAACGCCCGGCGACGGCGTGCTTCCCGCAAATCTGGCATACCTTGGACATTGCTTGACCCTCCTCCGGGCGGCTTTTTGTGCCGCATGTGCGTACAGCTGAGAAACTATAGCACAGGCGGCGCGTCGGGCAAGGCAGAAGAGTGCGCCTGCGCAGGCCATCCTAACCGAACGCACACAATCGGGCGGAGGACACGCTCCGTGAAGCCTTGTGGAGGGTTGCGGAGGCTCCCGTCATTGCCTGGCTGCTGCGCTATACTCGCCTATTGAGTCTTGCACTCCACACCTCTCAGAACCGATTAGGGGGATCACATGGCAAACGCCGTTAAGGGAACGCTCCAGGTTTCCAATGACTGCATCGCCGATCTGGCAGGATACGCCGCGCTCGAGTGCTACGGCGTCGTCGGCATGACCGTCGCGGACAATCAAGGTGGGGTCGCCAGCGTGCTTCCCATCAACGGCCTGCGCCGGGGAATCGGCATCAGCACCGAGGACGGCAAGATAATCGTCGACCTCCACGTTGTCGTCGAGCAGGGCGTCAACATGGCGAGCGTCTCCAAGAACCTCGCCGACACCGTCAAGTTCGTCATCGCCTCGATTGCCGAGCTCTCCAACGTTGAGGTTCGCGTGCACATCGAGGGCATGCGCGCCCACTAGCATCCGAGATCGATCAGGGGATTCAACACATGCTTGCCAATGTAATCAGGTCCTGCTTCCCGGCAGCAGCCAAGGTGCTTGCCGACCGCGCCGAGGAGATCAACAAGCTCAACGTCTTCCCGGTGCCCGACGGCGACACCGGCACGAATATGTCGCTCACCTTGAACACCGTCGTCAAGGAGGTCGAGGCGCTGCCCGAGGGCGCATCGATGGATGACGTCGCCAAGGCCATCACGCACGGCTCGCTCATGGGCGCCCGCGGAAACTCCGGCGTCATCACGAGCCAGATCCTGCGCGGCGTGGCCGAGGGCCTCGCCGAGGCCAAGGGCGCGCACGTGACCTCGGCCGACATCGCCCACGCCTTCCGCCGTGGCGTCAAGGTGGCCTTCCAGGCCGTCCGCAAGCCGGTCGAGGGCACCATCCTCACGGTCCTGCGCGACGTCTCCACGGCCGCTGACAAGTGCGAGAAGCAGAAGAGGCCAGTGGAGGAGACCCTCTCCGAGCTCGTCATCGCCGCCTACGAGAGCGTGGCGCGCACCCCCGACCTGCTGCCCGTCCTCAAGGAGAACGGCGTCGTCGACTCGGGCGCCTATGGCTTCGCCACCTTCCTCGAGGCTTTCGTGAACTCCTACCTCGGCCACGAGGGCGACAGCTTCGACTTCAAGACCACCGTCGACGCCACGCCCGAGAGCGCCAAGGGCCAGGTGGCCTCGCGCGTCGAGATCGAGCTCAACGACGATTGGGAGGGCTCGGAGTTCCGCTACTGCACCGAGTTCCTCTTCCACGCCGACAGCCCCAAGTTCGATGAGGAGAAGACGCTCAAGTTCCTCTCGTCGATGGGCGATTGCGAGCTCTTGGTGGGCGCGAACCCGGATTACAAGATCCACGTCCACACCAACACGCCCGACAAGGTGCTGGCCCGCATGCTCAAGAGCGGCCAGATCTTCGAGGTGTTCATCCACAACATGGACCTCGAGGCCCAGGACCGCACCGCGAAGATTGCGGCCGACAAGGAGGGGGCGGAGGCTCCTGCCGAGGCGCCCGCCGCAGACGAGGACCTCGCCGACCTGGGATTCGTCGCCGTGGCCGCGGGCTCCGGGCAGGCCGAGATCCTGCGCTCGCTGGGCATCGACGCCGTCGTCTCGGGCGGCCAGACCATGAACCCGTCCACCGCCGACATCCTCGCCGCCATCGAGAAGGTGCGCGCCAAGGCCGTCGTGGTGCTCCCCAACAACTCCAACATCCGCATGGCCGCCGAGGCCGCGGCTGCAGCCTGCGACTACCGCGACGTGGCCGTGGTGCCCACCAAGTCGGTGCTGCAGGCATTTGCCGCGATGTTCGTCGTCGAGCCGGGCGCGACCCTCGAGGACAACGTCGACGCCATGCTCGCCGCCATCGACGAGGTGCGCGACGGCGAGGTCACCTGCGCCGTGCGCGACTCGCAGGCCGCCGACGGCTCGCCCATCAAGGCCGACGACATCATCGGCATCGCGCGTGGCGAGATCGAGGTCGTGGGGTCGAACGTGCAGGACGTTGCCCTCGAGCTCATCGCGAAGATGCAGGACGAGGAGGAGGGCGACACCCTCACCCTGCTCGCCGGCTGCGACTTCTCGGATGACGACCTCGAGGCGCTCGTCGCGGCCATCGAGGAGGCCCAGCCCGACCTCGAGATCGACTCCCATCGCGGCGAGCAGCCCCTGTACCCCGTCATCTTCTCGATCGAGTAGAGCCTGGGGCCATGGGCGGGTCGGCTGGCGCGGTGCGGGGTCTGCCCGCCCTGAGCGAGGCCCACGAGCGCCTGATGCGCACGGGCGCGCTGGGCTCCGACGTCTCGCGCGTGCGCTACGCCTCCGGCAAGCGCCTGGACACGCTGCGCCGCCTGGGCCTTGCCACCATTCGCGACCTGCTCCTCAACGTCCCGCGGCGCTACCTCGACTTCTCCCAGGTGAGCTCCATTTCCTATGCTGACGTGGGCGCCGACGTCACCGTGGTGGCGCGCGTCGAGGGCGTGCGCGCGAAGCGCCCGCGTCCGCGCATGGTGATTGTCGAGGTGGACGTATCCGATGCCACCGGCGTCATGTCGATGGCGTTCTTCCGCCAGCCCTGGGTGGCCGACCAGCTCCACGTGGGCGACGTCGCCGCCTTCTCCGGCAAGGTCCGCTTCGCCTATGGCTTCAAGCAGATGAGCTCGCCCTTCTTCGAGGTCCTCTCGACTGATGACCAGCAGGCGGGCTATGCGCGCATCCTTCCCGTGCATCCCACGGGCGAGGGGATCAGCCTCGCCTGGATGCGGCGCGTGGTGTCGAGCGCGCTCGCCTCGGCGGGCGACGTCTGCGACTTCATGCCGGCGCGGCTGGTGGCCGAGCGCTCGCTGATGACGCTCGCCTCCGCCCTGCGCGAGGTCCACTTCCCGCACAGCCTCGACTCGGCGCGTGCCGCGCGAAGGCGGCTGGCATACGACGAGCTCGTCTGCCTGCAGCTCGCCCTCGTCACGCGGCGCAGGCTCTCGCTCGCGGGTCTCGAGCCCTTCCGGCACGCATCCGACGGCGAGCATCTCCGCGCGCTGCGCGCGGCCCTCCCGTTCTCGCTCACAGCCGAGCAGGAGGCCTGCGTGGCCGACATCCTCGCCGACATGTCGTCACCCGAGATCATGAACCGCCTGCTCCTGGGCGATGTGGGCACGGGAAAGACGGCCGTAGCCGCCTTCGGCCTCGCAGCGGCCGCCGACACCGGAACGCAGGCGGCCGTAATGGCGCCCACGTCCGTGCTTGCGCGTCAGTACGCGGAGAAGGTGGGCCCGCTCCTGGACGCCTCAGGCATCAGCTGGCGCCTCCTTTTGGGCTCGACCTCGGCTGCGGAGCGCGCCGAGGCGGCTGCAGGGCTCGCCTCGGGGGAGGTGAGCGTGGCCTTCGGGACGACGGCCCTGCTCTCCGACGACATCTCTTTTGCGAATCTCTCGCTCGTGGTGATAGACGAGCAGCATCGCTTCGGCGTCGACCAGCGCGTGGCGCTCAGGCGCAAGGGGGCGGGGGCCGACCTTCTGGCCATGACGGCCACCCCCATCCCGCGCACCCTCGCGCTCTCGCTCTACGGGGACCTCGACTGCTCGCGCATCACCCAGCGTCCCGTGGCGGGCGCCGGCATCGCGACGCGCTCGGTGGCCCCGCAGACCATCGAGGTCGCCTACCGCGGCATCCGCGAGGCGGTGGACGCGGGGCACCAGGCCTATGTGATCTGCCCGCTCATCGACGACGAGGACACCGGCCAGGACATGGCTGACGATGCCGCGCCCCAGGACGAGGATGCGGCCCAGGACGCCCCCAAGCCGCATTCCGCCGTCGCCACCCAGCGCTATCTCGCCGAGACCATCTTCCCGGAGTATCGCGTCGGGCTTCTCACGGGAAGGATGTCTCCCGCAGAGAAGGACGAGGTGATGGAGGCGTTTCGCGCGAACCAGATCCAGGTGCTCGTGTCGACCACCGTCGTCGAGGTGGGCGTGGACGTGCCCAACGCGACGGCTATGCTCGTGCTCGACGCCGACCGCTTCGGCCTGGCCACCCTCCACCAGCTGCGAGGGCGCGTCGGGCGCGGGCAGTGGCCGGGGAGCGTCTTCCTGGAGACCTCCGCCAAGAAGGACACGCCGGCGCGCAAGAGGCTGGCCGCGCTCGAGCAGACCACAGATGGCTTCCAGCTCGCAGAGCTCGACCTCGACCTGCGCCACGAGGGCGAGGTTCTGGGGTATCGCCAGAGCGGCGGGGCCACGCTGCGCATCGTCGACCTCGCCGAGGACGGCGACCTCATTGCCATGGCGCATGATGACGCACGCGCCATCTTCGCCGCCGACCCCAGTCTCGAGCAGCCGGAGAACGCCGCGCTCGCAGTCGAGATGGTCGAGCGCTTCGGCGCCTACTTCGAGGAGGTGGAGCGCGCATGAGGGTGGTGGGCGGCAAATGGAAGGGCCAGCCCATCGAGGCGCCGAACGGGCGCGATGTGACGCGCCCCACCACCGACCGCGTCCGCGAGGCCATGGCCTCCATGGTGCTCTCGGCCTTCTCCCTCGACCTCTCGGGCGTGCGCGTCCTCGACGCCTTCGCCGGGTCGGGTGCCCTGGGAATCGAGATGCTCTCGCGCGGCGCGGACTTTGCCGCCTTCGTCGATTCCGATCGCGGGAGCGTGGCGCGCATTCGCAGGAACCTCTCCAAGCTCGCCGGGAGCTCGTCTGCGTCGAAGGTCGTCCAGGGGGATGCGTTCAAGCTGGCGGCGTCGGGCGCCCTCGCGGGCGGGCCCTTCTCGCTCGTGATGCTCGATCCGCCCTATGCGCTTGCCGTCGATGAGGTCGCGCGCCTCGTGTCCGCGCTGGGGGAGAGGGGGCTGCTTGAGCGGGGTGCGCACGTGCTCTACGAGCGCAAGAGCTCCTCGCCGCAGCTCGAGCTCGAAGGCGCTACCATGGTCAAGCAGAAGCGATTCGGCGACACCAGCGTCGATTATCTCAAGCTCAAGTGAAGGTGAGTGCCATGCCGTCATCCGCGATCGAGCGCATCGTCATCCCCGGGACCTTCGACCCGCCCACCTATGGCCACCTCGACATCTTCGAGCGCGCGGCGCGCATCTGCCCGCGCGTCACCATCGCCGTGGCCGCCTCGAAGGACAAGCGCGGCACCGGCACGGCCTTCACCCTCGACGAGAGGGTCGAGATGGTGCGCGAGGCGATCTCTGAAGCTCAGCTTGAGGGTGATTTCGACGTCGCGCCGATGACGGGCCTTCTGGTGGACTTCTGCCGCGAGCGGGGAGCGCAGGCCGTGGTGAAGGGGCTGCGCACGCCCTCCGACTTCGAGTGGGAGCTGCAGCAGGCCGACCTCAACGCGCGGCTCTGGCCCGACATGGAGTCGATCTTCGTGATGTCGTCGCCCGAGCTCTCGTGCATTTCTTCGACCTATGTGCGCGAGCTGGCCTCGTTTGGCGCCGACGTGAGCGCCTTCGTGCCGCCGAGCGTCGGCCGCCGCGTCGACGAGCGTTTCTAGCGGCGAGTGACGCCGTATGCCGAGAATGGCGCGCCTGCGCTGTGTCCTCGTGCATTTCTGCTAACATGAGCAGAAGTGTCTTAACGAGCGTGGCCTGCGGGCGGTTTGGCTTGGCGGGTTCGCGGTGAAAGGAGCCCCACATGCAGCCGGGTGAGGAAATCGAGAGCCTGGTCGACGAACTCGAGGCAATCGTGAGCGAGGCCAAGTCGCCGCTTACCGGTGGCGGGCAGAAGAAGATCGTCGACTCGCAGGAGGTCTACGAGATTCTCGACGAGATCCGCCGCGTGTTCCCGCAGGAGTTCCAGGACGCACGTCGCATCCTCAAGGAGCAGGACGAGATCCTGGTGCACGCGCAGTCGCAGGCCGACTCCATCGTCGCCGACGCCCAGCAGCAGGCCATGATCCTCGCTGGCGACCAGGAGGTCGTCCGCCTCGCGCAGCAGCAGGCCGACGACATCCGCGACCAGGCGCAGCAGTACGAGCGCGACACGCGCTACAACGCCGAGGAGTACGCCGATTCGGTGCTCGCGCATCTCGAGGACAACCTCAAGTCGGTCGTCGGCACGGTCACCCGCGTCCGCCAGACCCTCAACGAGAACTCCGGCCCGCGCAACTCCACCAACAACGTCCCCTGGTAGGCCTTCGCCCCCATGGAGCGCATAGAGGTACATGTCGACGAGCGCCTTGCCAGCGCCGGTGATGTCCTGCCGCTCGCGGGACATATCGACCTGGAGGGGTATGAGCTCGGAAACCACGAGTTCAGCCTGCCCGCAGGCCTGGACTACGACCTCATGCTCACCAATGCCGGCGACGGGATCCTTGCGAGCGGCATCGTGCGCGCACAGGTGGAGGGGGAGTGCGACCGCTGCCTCGAGCCCGCATCCTTCGACCTTTCCGCCGAGGTGAACGAGTACTTCCTCTTCGAGGAGCCCGAGGAGCTGGCAGACGACGAGGACGAGGTGGACTTCTCTCTCGTGGAGGACGATCGCATCGACGTCTCCGAGGCCATCATGGCCGCCCTCCTCATGGACACGCCCTACGTGGTGCTGTGCAAGGAGGATTGCAAGGGGCTGTGCCCGCGCTGCGGTGCCAACCTCAACGAAGGCGATTGCGGCTGCGCCGAGCGCGACGAGGAGCGCCGCATGGAGGAGAGCCCCTTCGCCGCCCTCAAGAACCTCATGTGACGCTTGGAGTAGTCACAAAATGTGACAAGGGGGACAGTCCCCTTTGTCATGACATAGGGGACAGGTTCGGATAGCGCTGATGTGGAGATGCTATTGGCGAGCCACCGGCCGGATTTGCGTGGTATCATTCCTTTTCGTATGTCTTGCACGCCCCGCGCATCAGCGCATGCGTCATGAGAGAGGTCACCATGGCAGTACCCAAGCAGAAGAAGGGCCGCAGCGCCACCCACACCCGCCGTTCGGCCAACTCCAAGCTCGCAGCCCCGGCACGCTCCACCTGCCCGCAGTGCGGCGCAGTGAAGCTCCCGCACCGCGTGTGCCCCAACTGCGGCTACTACAAGGAGCGCGAGGTCGTCGTCACCGAGTAGCGCTCTAGATCGTGCAAATCGGTCCGGGAGGCCGGCCTTCTGGGCCGGCCTCCTTGCATGGGGAGGCACGTCGAGGAGGATGGCAATGGTCAAGGTGTGCGTAGACGCAATGGGCGGCGACGAGCGTCCCGAGGTCGTCCTGGAGGGCATCAGCCTGGCGCTCGAGGCCGACCCCGATCTCGAGGTGCTGGTCGCGGGCAACGAGGACGTCGTCGTCCCCTTCTGCGCGAAGAGCGGCCGCGCGACCGCGCTCGTCACCACCGAGGTCATCGAGATGGGCGACCATCCGGCCGAGGCCGTCCGCGCAAAGCGCGACTCCTCGATCGTCCGCGGCTGCGAGGCCGTGCGGCACGGGGAGGCCGACGGCTTCTTCTCCGCCGGCTCCACCGGCGCCATCCTCGCCGCCGCCACGCTCAACGTCGGACGCGTGCGCGGCATCAAGCGCCCGGCCATCGCCACGGCGCTTCCTGGCATGGGCGGCCACGAGACGGTGATGCTCGACCTCGGCGCCAACGCCGACTGCCGCCCCGAGATGCTCGTGCAGTTCGCCCAGATGGGCACCGCCTACTCGAAGGTCGTCCTCGGCGTCGAGAGCCCCCGCGTGGGCCTGCTCTCGAACGGCGAGGAGGACGCCAAGGGCTCGGAGGCCTCGCTTGTGGCCTTCGCCGCGCTCAAGGAGGCCGAGGGCATCGACTTCGTCGGCAATTGCGAGGGCTCCGACCTGCTGCTGGGCGATCTGGACGTTATCGTCACCGACGGCTTCACCGGAAACGTCGCCCTGAAGTCGGTGGAGGGCGCGGCCAAGTTCATCCTCGGCCGCCTCAAGGAGGCCGTGAAGGGCTCCGTGTTCGCTGCGGCAGGCGCCCTTCTGCTCAAGAGCTCGCTCAAGGGCCTCTCCGGAGAGCTCTCGGGCGAGCAGTATGGCGGCGCGATTCTCCTCGGCCTCAAGGCGCCCGTGCTCATCGGGCATGGCGCGACGAGCCCCGAGGCCGTCAAGAACGGCACGCTGGCCACCGCGGCCGCCGTGCGCGACAAGCTCGTCGAGAGAATCTCCGAGGCGCGCTCATAGCAGCGCCCATGCGGGTACAATCAAACGTGGCAGACGCCATAGCGGCCATCTGATACATCGGGAGGACCCATGAACCGTGACGAGATCCTTGAGAAGGTAATCGACATCGTCGCCGAGACGCTCGAGGTGGAGCGCGAGGAGCTCTCCGAGGACACGAACTACGACGACCTCGGCGCCGACTCCTTCGACAAGCTCGAGCTCGTGACCGCGCTCGAGGACGAGTTTGGTTTCGAGCTCGATGACGACGTCCTCGAGACCATCGCCACCGTGGGCGATTCCGTCGACGCCATCCTCAAGGCCCAGTAGGAGCGCACGTGTCGTCTGCGCACGTACACGAGGCCGAGGAGGCCCTCGGCTACAGATTTCGCGATAGGGGCCTGCTCGAGCAGGCCCTCACGCATCCTTCGGCCGTGAGGGGACGCTCCAACGCCGGCTCCTACGAGCGGTTGGAGTTTTTGGGCGACTCCGTGTTGGGCGCCATGGTGGCGCATCGCGTCTTCGTCTCGCATCCCGATTGGGACGAGGGCGAGCTCACGCGCCTCAAGATCGCGCTCATCTCAGGAGACACCCTCTCGCAGGCCGCGTACGACCTCGGCCTGAGCAAATGCATCGCCTTCGGCGGCGCCGAATGGGGCACCGAGACGCGCGGCATGCACTCGGCCTTGGAGAACGTGTTCGAGGCCGTGGTGGGGGCCCTCTACCTGGACGGCGGCGCAGAGCCCGCGCGGGCGTTCGTCGAGCGCGCGCTGGCGCCGTACTTCGAGGAGGACATCAACCTCGTGCCCGAGAGCCCCAAGTCGCTCCTCCAGGAAATCACCCAGCGCCAGGCGAAGGTCACCCCCACCTACGAGGTGATAGGCGAGGAGGGCCCCGCCCACGACCCCAGCTTCGTGGCCGTGGCAAAGCTCGGCAGCAGGCGCGTGGGCCGGGGCAGGGGAAAGTCGAAGAAGGCCGCCGAGTCGGCTGCCGCGCAGGACGCGATCGAGCGCATCGAACGCGACCCGAAGCTGGCGCACTCCGGCGAGCTCGCATAAGAGGGAAGAGGCCCGTCCGTGTATCTCAAATCGCTCACGCTCAAGGGCTTCAAGTCCTTCGCAGACAAGACCAACATGGTCTACGACCCCGGCCTCACGGTGGTCGTGGGCCCCAACGGCTCGGGCAAGTCCAACGTCTCCGACGCGATCCTGTGGGTGCTCGGCGAGCAGAGCGCCAAGATGCTGCGCGGCCAGGCCATGGAGGACGTCATCTTCTCCGG
>CACZNT010000031.1 GCA_902782635.1 uncultured Coriobacteriaceae bacterium | reverse complement strand
GAGGAGGGCCTCAACGTCATCGCGCTCCCCAAGACCATCGACAACGACACCTGGGGCACCGACCTCACCTTCGGCTTCCACTCCGCCATCGAGGTGGCCACCAAGTGCATCGACGACATCCACACCACCGCGGCGAGCCACGGCCGCATCTTCGTGATCGAGATCATGGGCCACAAGGTGGGCTGGATTCCGCTGTACGCGGGCATCGCCGGCGGCGCGGACGTCATCCTGCTGCCCGAGATCCCCTACGACTTCAACGAGGTCGTGAAGGCCGTGCTGGGCAAGACGGGCAACGCCGCCCACTTCGCCATCGTGGTGGTTGCCGAGGGGGCCATCTCCAAGGAGGAGGCCGCCATGTCTAAGAAGGAGTACAAGAAGTACCTCGAGTCGAGGACCTCGCCTTCGGTCGCCTATGAGATCGCCGACAAGCTGGCCGAGACCACTGGCCGCGAGGTGCGCATCGCCGTTCCCGGCCACACGCAGCGCGGCGGCGCCCCCTGCCCCTACGACCGCGTCTTCGCCACCGAGGTGGGCGTCGAGGCCGCGAAGGGCATCCTCAAGGGCGAGTACGGCTACATGGTGGCCGACAAGAACCGCGACATCGTGCGCATCTCGCTGGCCGAGGTCGCGGGTAAGCTCAAGTACGTCGACCCGAAGTCGACGCTCGTCAAGCAGGCGAAGATGATGGGCATCTCCTTCGGCGACTAAAGAAGACAGTGCAAGCCAGGAATGAGTCAGTGAGGACGTAGTCAATTGACTCATTTTTCGAATGAGTCAATTGACTACGTCCCCACTGACTCATCCACAAAAGGCGCCCCGGGCAAAAGCCCGGGGCGCACTCACTTTTCTCGCGTCCTGAGACGGAGCCTGCACGTTCATCGCCCCCTTTGCTCCTAGCGCGCTTTATGTCTTCAGCGCAGCTAGGACCAAAGGGGGCGATGCCCAGACAGGATCTAGTCGACCTTCTTCTCGAACATGTCCTTGCTCACGCCGCAGGTGGGGCACACCCAATCCTCGGGGATGTCCTCGAATGCGGTGCCGGGCTCGATGCCGCTATCGGGATCGCCGACCTCGGGATCGTAGACATAGCCGCAGATAGTGCAAACGTACTTATCCATGGTGCATTCCTTCCTCTTAATATCTCGCGCCATCGGCGCTTACATTATCTTACCCAATGAGCCCTCGGCCCATCCGCAGCCGCACCGGACCTACGTCACACAACGCGCCCCGGTCAGCCCAGACAGCAGGCTCAGACGGTCTCATTGCGCTCGTAGAAGGCGAGCGCGTTTCGCCAGAAGAGCTTTTCGACGAGCTCCTCCCCCAGCCGCTCGACCATCCGCGCGCGCAGGTCGCCCACCTTCTCGCAGGCATCGATCCATGCGGGGACGTCGGCACCGTCGAAGTCGCTTCCCAGCGCCACGACGTCCTCTCCCCCGAGGTCGAGCCAGTGCTCCACATGTGCTGCCAGCTCGTCGAAGGTCACCTCGCCGTCTGCAGGCGCCGCGCCCTCGGAGCGATCGGTGATGAAGGCGCGATAGTAGTTGAGGCCCACGAGGCCGCCGCGGTCCGCAATGGCGCGGAACATTTCGTCGGTGAGATTGCGCGGGTGCGAGCAGATGGCGCGCGCATTCGAGTGGGTCGCCACGAAGGGCCGCTTGGCGCAGGCGAGGAGGTCCGCGAAGCTCTCGTCGGAGAGGTGGGAGCAGTCCACCACGATGCGCTCGCGCTCCATGGCCGCCACGGCCTCGCGGCCAAAGGCGCTGAGCCCCTCGTGGCTGCCGATGCCGCCTCCCAGGGAGTTCTCGCCGTTCCAGGTGAGCGTCACGGTCTTGACGCCGTCGCGGACGAACTCGTCCACCATCGCCAGGCCGCCCTCGTCCATGGGGGCAGCGTTCTCGACGGCGAGCATCGCCGCCACCTTGCCCTGTCCCAGCACGCGTGATACCTCGCGGCCATCCCGCACCTGCTCGGCAACATCTGCCAGAAGCGTCATCTGCTCGGCGAAGGCCGCCGCCCCTGCGCGATAGAAGCCCAGCGGATCCTTTTGGTACTCGTAATTTGGCACCCAGATGGCGTAGTTCTGCGCCCAGGGACGCCCCGTGCGCTCCATGGCGAGCGCCCCGTCGTTTGCCGCGAGCGTCCCGTGGTTCACGGGATGCTCGCCCGAGTAGGGCTCCCAATCGTGCATGGCTATGGTGTCGAGCGTGTCGCAATGCAGGTCGAACACGACGCCTGCGAGTACGTCGTCTGCCATATGACCCTCCTCTCATGCAGAAGGGGCGCCGCAGATGCGACGCCCCTCCCATCCGCTATCTCGGAATCGTCAACTAGGCGTTGAGCGTGGAGTAGTGGAAGAACTTGTAGCCCAGCGGGATCGAGAAGAAGCCGTCGAGGTCCTTGGTGACCATGTAGAGGTCGGTGTAGTAGTACAGCGGGCAGATGGCGCCGGTCTGCATGAGCAGGTCCTCGGCCTTGTGCATCATGGCGTAGCGCTTCTCGTTGTCCGTCTCGCTCTTGATGGCGGAGATCAGCACGTCGAAGGTCTCGGCCCAGGTGCCCTTCTCGACCTTGGTGTCGTAGCCGTCGATATCGGTGAGGTCGAGGTCGTACATCTTGAGCTCAGCGTGGGCGCCACGGCCGAACTGGGCGTCGTTGTTGCCCGAGGCGGTGGTCCACATGTCGAGGAAGCAGATCGGGTCGGTGTAGTCGGCAACCCAGCCGTTGCGGGCGATGCCGTAGTCGCCCTCCTTGCGGGTGTTCAGGAAGGTGGCCCACTCCTGGTTCTCCAGGTTGAGGGTCATGCCCACCTGGGCGCAAGCGCTCTGCAGGTACTCGCCGATGGCCTTGTGGCCCTCGGAGGTGTTGTAGAGGTAGGTGAGCGTGGGCATGTCAGAGGCGACATCGCCGTCGAAGGTGTAGTACTTCTTGAGGGTCTCGAGGGCCTCGGCGTAGTTGGCCTCGAGCGAGTCGGCGTCAACCCTGTAGTAGCCGGGGAAGTCGTTGCCGCCGGCGTTCTCGTAGAACTCGGAGCCGTCCGGGTCCTTCATGCCCATGGCGACGAAGGACGGCGCGGGGACCTGGCCAGCCTGGACGATCTCCTCGACGATGTAGTTGCGGTCGAAGAGCAGGCCCACGGCCTTGCGGATCTCCTGGCGTGCCTCCTCGGCCTCGACGCCGGTGAGGGTGCTGCTGGGGGGCAGGATCTCCTGGTTGATGTTCCAGATGACGTAGTAGGTGCCGATCTGGCCGTCGATCTTGAACTCATCGGGGTACTTGTCCTTGAGCGAGGCGATCTCGTTGGTGGGGACGTCGTCGATGAGCTGCCAGGTGCCGTTCTCGAAGTTGGCGAGCATGTTGTTCGAGTCATCGGACAGGTAGAACTCGATCTTGTCCATGGTGACGGCATCGGCGTCGTGGTAGTTCTCGTTCTTCTCGACGGTGATGACGGAGTTGTGATCCCAGCCGGTCATCGTGTAGGCGCCGTTGGAGACGTAGGTGGAGGGGTCGGTGGCCCAAGCCTCGTTGGACACGACGTCCTCGCGCACCGGGAAGAACACGGGGAAGGCGAGGAGCTCGTTCCAGTAGGCGACGGCGTTGTTGAGGGTCACGACGAGCGTCTTGTCGTCGGTGGCCTCAACCTCGAGCTTGGCGTTCTCGTCGTCCTCGGAGTAGCCCTTGACGTTCTCGAACATGTAGTAGTAGTCGCCGCCCGTGGCCACGTTGCCCGCGCGCTGCCAGGAGTAGGCGAAGTCACCAGCAGTGAGGGGCTGGCCATCCGACCACTTGAGGCCGTCGCGCAGGGTGTAGGTGTAGGTGACGGTGCCGTCGGCATTCTCGACAGGCTCGGGAAGCTCGGTGGCGCAGTCGGGGGCGATCTCGTACTTGTCGCCATTCTGCTGCCACTTGGCCAGGCCGGCGAACAGGTGGATGATCATCGTGGCGCCATCGACCGCGGAGTTGAAGCAGGGATCGATGTTGTCGGGCTCGGAGGCAAGGCAAACCGCGATGGAGCTGGGGCCGGCAGCGGCCTCCTCGCCGCCGTCCGCTGCCTCGCCACCGTCGGCGGCAGGAGCGGAGTTGTTCGAGCAGGCGGCAAGCGTGCCCATGGCGGCGGCAGCGCCGGCAACCTGCAGGAAGTTCCTACGAGTGAGCTTTGGCATTGCAAATCCTTTCCTAGAACTAACACATCCCCCTAAAGGTGCAGGTACGTTTCATATTAGCACGCACGCGAGGGCCGCTTAGGCCCCCTAGCAGCGGCTATCTTCACGCGTATCAGACAAATCGCAGGTACATGGGGTAATCTGAAAGAACCCACACATGAGGGTCACAACAGAGGTTACAGACCCGTAACAAACAATGTGCGAAAGGGGCGGGCGTTTTTGCACATAAGAGTCTACATATGTGCAAAAACGCCCGCCCCTTTCGCACATCGGCTAGTTGAGCTCGGAGACGCGATGGCAGGCAACCACGTGTCCGGGCGCGACCTCCTCAAGCGGCGGCATCGACTCGGCGCACGCCTCGGTGGCATGCGGGCACCTCGTGCGGAACGGGCAGCCCGAGGGTGCGTTGAGCGGGCTCGGAATGTCGCCCACCAGCGGGATGCGCTTGTTGGAGCGCGCGATGTCGGGATCGGGGATGGGAACGGCCGAGATGAGCGACTTGGTGTAGGGGTGCAGCGGGTGGTCGTAGATCTCGTCCGCGCCCGCCATCTCCACCATCTTGCCCAGGTACATCACGGCGATGCGGTCGGAGATGTGGCGCACGACCAGGAGGTCGTGGGCGATGAAGAGGTAGGTGAGCCCCATCTCGTCCTGAAGCTCGTCGAACATGTTGATGACCTGAGCCTGGATGGAGACGTCCAGGGCCGAGACTGGCTCGTCGCACACGATGAACTCGGGGTTCACCGCGAGCGCGCGGGCGATGCCGATGCGCTGGCGCTGGCCGCCGGAGAACTCGTGGGCATAGCGGCTC
>CACZNT010000030.1 GCA_902782635.1 uncultured Coriobacteriaceae bacterium | reverse complement strand
GGGCGAAAGGACTTGAACCTTCACGGGGTTGCCCCCATACGGACCTGAACCGTACGCGTCTGCCAATTCCGCCACGCCCGCGTAGCTCAAAGATTCTACTACGAGCACTCCGGCTTTTGCAAGAACGCTCACGACGAAATGTGACACTTGGGGACAGTCCCCAACTGTCACGTTTTGGGAAATATGACACTTCGGTGCCTGTCCCCAAAGCGTCATATCTGGTTGGTCGTCGTTTTTCGGCGATTTGAGAGTCGGGTACAATGCATGTGTTTCTCGACCGCGCAGCTAGAGCTCAAATGAACCAGGTACCCGAGATCAAGTAGGGAGGCGCCGTGCGAGATCCGCAAACCACGCAGCAAACCGCCGTGCGCACCCCGCCCGAGGACGTCTTCGACGCGCCCGCGCAGGAGCGCTACCTGCTGGGCCGCTATCGGGTGCTCGAGACGCGCGGCACCGGCGGCTTCGGCACCGTCGAGATGTGCTGGGACGAGCGCCTCCAGCGCCGCGTCGCCATCAAGTGCATGCCGCTCAACGTCTCGGCCAGCGCGCAGCCCCTCGCCACCATGGAGGAGGCCCTCACCGAGGCCCGCATGTCCAGCATGCTCTCGCACCCCAACATCGTCACGATGTTCGACTTCGAATCGGACGGGGTCTTCGCCTACCTGGTGATGGAGTACGTCGACGGCCTCACGCTCGAGGAGCTCCTCGCCCGCATCGAGGGCGGCACCCTGAGCCACGAGGAGTGCGCGCACGTGCTCGACTCGGTGGCCTCGGCCCTCGAGCACGCCCACAAGCAGGGCGTCCTCCACCTGGACATCAAGCCGGCAAACATCATGATCGAGCGCAACGGCACCGTTAAGCTCGCCGACTTCGGCATGGCCACGCTCGCCTCGGCCGCAGGCTACGGCGACTCGCGCGGCGGCACCGTGGGCTACATGCCCCCCGAGCAGCTGCAGGGCGAGCTCGTCGACGAGCGCTGCGACCTCTTCGCGCTGGCCGTCGTCATGTGGAAGGCCCTCACCGGCCGCTCCCCCTTCGCGGCCGCCTCAGCCGAGGAGTCGCTCGAGAAGATCGAGCGCGGCCCGCGTCCGCGCCTGTCCAAGATGCAGCCCACCCTCGAGGGCCAGGTCGAGCAGACCTTCATGCAGGCCCTCGAGCCCGACCCCGCCTATCGCATGGCCTCGGTCGACCAATTCGCCGACCTCGTCGTCGACGGCATGCGCGTCGACCCGCACGCAGGTCAGGCCTCGCTGCGCTCCCTGCTCTCCCAGCTCGACGACCTCGACCAGGACGAGCGCTACGTGCCCCCGAGGGCGCCTCTCCTGGAGCGGCTCCCCTGGCTGCCCACGCTGACGTTTCGCCTGGCAGCCGCCCTGTGCTGCGCGTGGATTGGCGACGCCGTCGCGCCGGCCCTGGGCTTTGCCGACGCCACCGAGCGCCTCATCGCCGCAGCTGCCATGGCCATAGCCGGCGCCTCCGCGCCCGCGCTGGGCGCCGGGCTCATCGTGGCCGGCCTGGCCGTTGCCTGCGCGCTCGGCCAGGGAGGAGTCCCCGGCGAGGGACTCGTCGCCGGTGGCCTCTATGATGCGGTTGGCACCTTCACCGGCTCCGAGCTGCTCGCCCAGGGCGCCGGCACGCTGGGGTCCACGGCCATGGGGAGCATCCAGCCCCTGCTCGTGGCCGCATTGGTGGCACTCGTCATCGTCGCCGGCAGCGCCTGGTGGCTCTCGGCGGGCCGCTCGCACGAGCTGGCTGGCCCCGCGCTCGTGCTGCCCTCCATCATCTCGCTCCCCTACGGCGGCGTCCCGCTCGCAGGGTATGCGCTCGGTCCCGGCAACGCCTTCCTCACGGGGGCCCTGAGCTGGGTGCTCGCCCTCACCTTCATACGCTGCGGGCAGCACGGCCTCTCGGCCGCCGGCCTCGCCTCGGCCCTCTCCGCCATCGCAACCGATCGCGGCGCCCTCATCCAGGTGGCCGGCACTGCGCTGGCGGCCTGCGCGAGCGCGGCGCTCAACCGGTCGGGATCGCGCGCCGCGGGCCTCTTTGGCCAGGTAGTGGGCTTTGCCATCGTCATCGGCTCGCGCCTCGTGGCGCTTCGGGTGGAGAATGCTGGTATATGGGTACACCTGCCATGGGGCGAGGTAGCCTTTGCGGTAACCTTGTTTGGATTGACATCGCTCGTCGCATGGGCGTTCGGCCCCACGGGCACCAAGCAGGAGGGTGAGCAGGCATGAACTTCCTGAACATGTTCGAGAGTCGCATCGGAAGGATCTTCGGCGAATCGTCACGCGGATTCTCCGCGCCGTTCTCTTTCAAGAAGCTCGCAAAGCGCGCGACGCGCGAGATGGACGACGAGACCTACGTCATCGACGGCATCGACACCGCCCCCGCCCTCTACACCATCCTCGTCTCCCCCACCGACGACGCGGCGATGCGCCCGCTCTACGCAAGCCTCACCCTCGAGCTCGCGCAGTTCATCGAGGCGCAGGCCAAGGCGCGCGGCTACGTGTTCGTGGGCAAGCCCCTCGTGCGCTTCATGGTGGACCCCGGCCTCAAGGGCGGGAAGTTCTCCGTCTTCGCCGAGAACATCGACGCACGCACCCTCGCGCGCCTGCGTCGCGAGGAGGAGGCCTTCCTCGAGAGCGGCCTGGGCATGGGCGGCGCGGCCGGGCAGTCCGGCGAGCAGCAGGCCCTGCGCATAAACCAGGCAGAGCCGCGCGTGCCCCCCGCCCAGGTGGAGGTGCCCGCCATCGATGAGTTCGCGACCTACCAGCCGGCAAGCACCGCTGCCGGCCCGGACATGATGCCGGCGGCATCGCCCGACAACATCTACGACGATTCGGACGACCCCCAGCCGTCGCAGGCAATGTACTTCTACACCGATTTCGAGGAGGATGCCATGTTCACGGAGGCCGAGGCCGCCGTGGCTGCTCCGGCTGACGACTCCGGCCCCGTCCTGGCCGCCCCGGCCGAGATCGAGGATCGCCTGGATGCGCCCGTCGTCGCCCCCCAGGCGCCGGCCGTCGCCCCCGCCCCGGTGGCAGCACCCTCCCCGATGGCGGCCGCGATCCCCAACATCGGCAACACCTTCGTCGACGAGGCCGACGAGGACGCGTACGACTCCGAGCAGGAGTTCGACCGCCTCACCGAGGATACGCCGCTTCCCGTTCCCACCCGCCCGGTCCAGCCGGCCACCAGCCTGCTCATCGACCGCCAGTCGGGCCGCACCTACACCGTCTCGGCGCCCAGCTGCATCATCGGCCGCGGGCGCACCAGGGGCGGCGTGCTCCTGCGCGACCCCAACGTCTCGCGCCGCCACGCCGAGATCACCTACCAGGACGGCGTCTGGCGCATCTGCGACCTCAACTCCACGAACGGCACGCTGGTGAACGACGTCGACATCGACGAGTGCATCCTCCGTGACGGCGACCTCATCACCTTGGGACTCGTGAACCTCGAGTTCAGGGAGAGCTAGCCATGATCGACATCGTCCTTTTCGTAGGGCGCATCGTCCTCGTCGTTCTTTTGTACCTCTTCCTGTTCGCCGTGATGCGCACGGGCATCGGCCTCGTGCGCGGCCAGCGGACCGACGCAGCCATCTGGTGCATCGACGTGGAGAAGGGCACCAAGCAGCTCCGCGGCCTGCACGTGGACATCCTCGGCCCGGTGGTGGTGGGCCGCTCCGCCTCGTCGGACATCGTGATCGAGCAGCCCTTCGTCTCGGCCACGCACGCGCGCTTCACCATCCAGGGCCCCGCGCTGGTGCTCGAGGACCTCGAGTCCACCAACGGGACGCTCGTGAACGGCCACCTCATCTCGCAGCCCGTCACGCTTCGCGATGGCGACGAGGTGCAGGTGGGTGACGTGATAATGAGGGTCAGCCGCCGATGAGCGACGACGAGCGGACATACGAGCCAGAACTCGAGCCCGCCGATCGCGCCGTGGTAGACGCCACTGCCGAGGAGGCGGCCGAGGACGTCATCGTAGAGGGTGCCCCCTCCAATCCGGATCGCACCGACGAGCTCCCCAAGCTCGACGAGTCCATCCTCGCGCAGGCGGCCGCCGAGCAGGGCGACGAGCCGGGCGCGAAGGACTCGGACGCCAGCGCGGATGCCGGCGATGCAGACGCCGCCCCGGTCGTGGCGCCTCCCTTCGGGCCCGACGAGGTGGACAAGATAGTCATCACGCCGGCCCATCCGGACAAGACCGCGCCGATGCCGGCCATGCCGCTCACCGCGCCCGCGCCTCCCGCCGAGGGGGACCCCTCGGCAGCGGCCGTCGCCGCCGACGAGACGGACGGCCCGGCCAACGCGCCCGGCCGCGAGGCCATCTCGGTGGCGAATCGCCCCGGCGCCGACGAGGACACCGGCTCCACCCACACGCTCTCGTGGAGCGCCCGCTCCGACGTGGGCCTCGTGCGCACCCACAACGAGGACTCCTTCCTCGTGCGCTCGCCGCTCTTCTGCGTGTGCGACGGCATGGGCGGCCATGCGGCCGGCGAGGTGGCCTCCAGCATCGCCATCCGCACCATCTCCGAGAACTCCCCCGCCACCGCCGACGAGGCCCTGCTTGGCGCCGCCGTCGAGCTGGCGAACACCGCCGTCATCGACGCGGCCGAGGCCGGCGAGGGCAAGCCGGGCATGGGCTGCACCGCCACCGCCGTGCTCATCGAGGGCACCAAGATCGCCATCGCCCACGTGGGCGATTCGCGCGCCTACATCCTCCACCAGGGGAATCTCGTGCGCATCACGCACGACCACTCCTTCGTGGAGGAGCTGGTGGACGCCGGCGAGATCACGGCCGACGAGGCCCGCATCCACCCGTCGCGCTCCATCATCACGCGCGCGCTGGGCTCCGACCCCGACATGTACGCCGACCACTTCTCGCTCGACGTCGAGCAGGGTGACCGCATCATCATCTGCTCCGATGGCCTCTCGTCGATGATCTCCGACAGCGCCATCGAGGCCACCGCCGTCTCGAGCGCCACGCCCAAGCAGGCCACCGACAACCTGGTGGCCGCGGCCCTGGCCGAGGGCGGCCACGACAACGTCACCGTAGTGGTGATAGACATCCTCGACGACGGCACGGCCGCCGCGCGTCGCGCCGAGCGCCTCAAGGTGGTGCGCACCTGGCTCCTGGGCGTCGCCGCCGTGCTGGCGCTCCTGGCCGCAGCGGCGCTCTTCTTCGTGAACAACTCCTGGTACATAGGCATTGACGGCGAGAACGTCGCCATCTACCAGGGCGTCAACATCGAGATCTTGGGGCGGCGCCTCTCGACCCTCTCCGAGACCACCTCCATCAAGGTGGCCGACCTGCCCGAGGTCACCCAGAAGCAGCTAGACGCGGGCATCGGCTTCTCCACCTCCGCCGAGGCGCGCGACACCGTGGAGAGCTACCGCGACCAGATCGACGCCGACAAGACCAAGGCCGCCGAGACCGCCTCGAACGCCCAGGTGGCAAGCGCCGACGGCGCAGCCGCAGCCGAGGGCGAAGCGCAGGCCGAGGGCGAGTCCCAGGAGGGCGAGGCCCAGGAGAACGAGGGAGGTGGCGCCTAACATGTTGCTCTCGCAGAGGAGAAACACCGAGTTTCTGCTGCTCGTCGCAGGTGCCCTCCCCGTGATGCTCATCTACGCGATGTACGTAATCAACACCGGGGCCGCGCTCTCCACCGAGACGCTCTTCGTCCCGCTCGCGCTCATCGCCGCCTTCGCGGCCTCCCACCTGGCGCTGCGCTGGCTGGCGCCCGGCGCCGATTCGGCCATCCTCCCCATCGTGTTCGTGCTGGCCGGCATCGGCATCACCTTCGTGACGCGCCTCGCGCCCAAGCTGGCGATGAACCAGGTGATATGGCTCTTCGTCTCGGTGGCGGCCATGGTGGCCACGCTCTTCGCCGTGCGCAACCTCGACGAGCTCGCCGAGTACAAGTACACGATGGGGGCGGGCGGCATCCTCATGCTCGTGCTGCCGGCGCTCTTCGGCGTGGAGCGCGGCGGCTCCAAGCTGTGGCTGCAGTTCGGGACGCTCACCTTCCAGCCGGGCGAGATCGCCAAGATACTCATCGTGCTCTTCCTGGCCAGCTACCTGGCAGAGAACCGCGAGCTCCTCTCGGCGTCCATGCGCCGCTTCGGCCCCATCTCGCTGCCCTATCCGCGCATGCTCGCCCCGCTCTTCGTGATGTGGGGCATCTCGATGCTCGTCGTGGTGTTCGAGCGCGACCTGGGCAGCGCCCTTCTGTTCTACACGATCTTCGTGGTGATGCTCTACGTGGCAACGGGACGGCTCGGCTACGTGGTCGTCGCCCTGGGGATGCTCGTGGCGGGGGCCTTCGTCCTCTACGGGCTCTTCTCCCACGTGCGCACCCGCTTCGACATCTGGCTCGACCCCTTCGCCGACCCATCCGGATCGGGCATGCAGATCGTCCAGTCGCTCTTCTCGCTGGCCGACGGCAAGCTCGTGGGCACGGGCATCGGCAAGGGCCTGGCAACGCTCATCCCCGTCGTGGAGAGCGACTTCATCTTCTCCGCCATCGGCGAGGAGATGGGCCTTTTGGGCGGGTCGGCCGTGCTCCTGCTGTTCATGCTCCTCGCCGTGCGCTCGTTCGCCACGGCGGCGCGCGCCCGCTCCGATATGGCGGCCTTCACCGCCGTGGGCCTCATCACCTCCATCTCCTTCCAGGCCTTCCTCATCGTGGCCGGCGTCACCCGCCTGCTCCCGCTCACGGGCGTCACCCTGCCCTTCATGAGCCAGGGCGGCAGCTCGCTGCTCTCGAGCTTCATCATCGTCGGCCTGCTCCTGCGCGCCGGCGACGAGGCCACCGGGCGCGAGACCGAGATCGAGGGCCTGGCCGACTCGCGTCGCCAGGAGGCCATCGTCGCTGCCGAGGACGGCAAGCCCGTGGTGCAGGGACGCCACGCCCGCGGCAGCTTCGGCCTGGTGACGGCGGAGTCGGGCGTGCTGGGCCGCGTGGCGCTCTCGAATCGCCTGACGCTCCTCATATCGTTTTTCACCCTGCTCTTCGCCGTGCTGGTGGGCAACCTCACCTACGTGCAGGTGGTGAAGGCCGACGACTACCGCTCCATGCCCAACAACAACCACACCATCGCCCGCTCGGCCTACGTGCAGCGCGGGTCGATCATCTCGTCCGACGGCATCACCCTGGCCGAGAGCGTGCGCCAGGCCGACGGCACCTTCCTGCGCAGCTATCCCGCCGGATCGCTCGCGCCGCATGCCGTGGGCTACATCTCCACGCGCTTCGGCACGACGGGTGTCGAGGCGTCCATGAACGACACGCTCACGGGTCACGCCGACTACTCCACCTGGCGCCATGCGCTCATGTCGCTGGCCGGCGTGGAGGTGCCCGGCGACTCGGTGGTGCTCACCATAAACTCGCAGATCCAGCAGGCGTGCGTGGACGCGCTGGCCGGTCGCGTCGGCGCCATCGTGGTGCTCGACCCCTCCACCGGCGCTGTGCTCGCTCGCGCCTCCTCGCCCAGCTACAGCTACGACAACATCGCCGACATCATCGAGTCGGGCAGCTCGGAGGGCATGCTGGTGGACCGCTCCACGCAGTCGCTCTACCCGCCCGGCTCCGTCTTCAAGGTGGTGACGCTGGCGGCCGCGCTCGACTCCGGCACCGCGTCGCTCGACACCGTCTACGACGGCCCTGCCTCCATGGAGATCGGCGGCGGCACCGTCACCAACATCCACGAGCGCGAGTACGGGCAGATCAGCCTGCGCGAGGCGTTCGCCATCTCGGCCAACACCGTGTTCGGCCAGGTGGGCACCCAGGTGGGAGCCGAGCGTCTCGTAGGCTTCGCGAACGCCTTCGGCTTTGGCTCCAAGCTGGGCCACGACTTCTCGGCAAGCCCCTCGCTCATGCCGCTCGCGCGCGAGATGACGGAGTGGGAGACGGCGTGGGCGGCCTGCGGCCAGCCCGTGGGCGAGCACGCGAGCCCCGCCGGCCCGCAGTCCACCGTCATGCAGAACGCCGTAATGGTGGCCGCCATCGCAAATGGCGGCATGGCCATGAGCCCCTACATGGTGGACCACGTCCTCTCCCCCGAGGGCGCCACCCTCACCACCACCTCGCCGCACACCATCGGCCAGCCCGTCTCCTCGGGGGCGGCGGCGCAGGTGCGCGAGGCCATGCTCCAGGTGGTGCAGAGCGGAACGGGCCAGGGGGCCCAAGTGTGGGGCGTCGACGTCGCCGGCAAGACGGGCACCGCGCAGATCTCGAACGACGTCTCGAACTCGCTCTTCGTGGGGTTTGCGCCCTACGACAGCCCCACGCTGGCGATCTCGATCTGCATCGAGGGCGACGGATCCGACAACGAGGGCCTGGCGGCAGCGCTCGCCGGCCCCATCATAGAGACCACGCTGGGCGTGCAGGCGGCGGGGGCGGCATCATGAGCCGGCTAGCCGCGGGCACGCGCGAGCAAGATGCAAGGACGGTCGTCTCGGCGGCCGTGGGCACGATGGGAGCAGCATAAGATGGCAACGAGAGTCCTCGGCGGCCGGTACACGGTCCAAGACAAGATCGGGACGGGCGGCATGGCAATCGTCTACCGCGGTCTCGACAACGTCCTCGGCAGAACCGTGGCGATCAAGACGATGCTGCCGCAATACGCCAACGACCCATCGTTCGCGGCGCGCTTCAAGCAGGAGGCGCAGGCGGCCGCGGCGCTGCAGAGCCCCTACATCGTCTCGGTGTACGACTGGGGCAAGGATGACGACACGTACTACATCGTCATGGAGTACCTGCGCGGCACCGACCTCAAGAGCGGCATCCGGAGGCACGGCGCCCTCGACTGCCGCAAGGTGGCCCAGATCGGCTCCCAGATCTCGCAGGCGCTCACCGTGGCGCACAAGCACGACATCATCCACCGCGACGTTAAGCCGCAGAACATCATGGTGCAGCCCGACGGCAACATCAAGGTGATGGACTTCGG
>CACZNT010000029.1 GCA_902782635.1 uncultured Coriobacteriaceae bacterium | reverse complement strand
TCTGCTAACCCCCTAAGACAGTTTGGGGACAGGCACCGAAGTGTCATATGAGCGCCTGCTCATATGACACTTCGGTGCCTGTCCCCAAACTGTCTTACCAGCGTTTCCTAGAGGGCGGCGATGACCTTGTCGCCCATGGCAGACGTGCCGACGATGCGATCGGCTGGCGTCGCGTCGTCGGCGATGTCGGCCGTCCTCCAACCATCATCCAGCACGCGCTCGATGGCGCCGGAGAGGGCATCGGCCGCATCTACCAGGCCAAAGCTCGTCCTCAGCATCAGCTCCACCGAAAGCAGCTGAGCAAGCGGGTTGGCCACTCCCCTGCCGGCGATGTCGGGCGCCGACCCATGGCTGGGCTCGTAGAGCGCCGTCCCCGTCCCCAGGCTCGCGCTCGCAAGCATCCCGAGGGAGCCCGTGAGCATCGACGCCTCGTCAGAGAGGATGTCGCCGAAGGTGTTCTCCGTAACCATCACGTCAAACTGCGCGGGGTTGGCCACCAGCTGCATGGCGGCGTTGTCGACATACATGTTGTCAAACTCGACGTCCGGATACTCGCCAGCCACCTCGGCGGCAATCTCGCGCCACAGGCGGCTCGTCTCGAGGACGTTGGCCTTATCGACAGAGGTCACATGACCCCGGCGGCCACGCGCCGCGTCGAACGCACGACGCACCACGCGCTCGATCTCCGAGGCAGAGTATACGCAGGTATCGCGCGCGCCATCATCCGTGCGCGCATGCTCGCCAAAGTACATGCCGCCCGTCAGCTCTCGAACGATGAGCAGGTCGACGCCCTCGAGGAGGTCGGGACGCAGTGGCGAGGCACCCGCGAGCGAGGAGAAGATGCGAACCGGGCGGAGGTTGCAGAAAAGCCCCAGCTCCTTGCGTATGCCGAGGAGACCCTGCTCGGGGCGGACAGCGCCCTCGCTCGTGTCATCCCACTTGGGGCCGCCAACGGCAGCGAGCAGGACGGCGTCCGAGGCACGCGCTGCGTCGAGCGTCTCCTCGGGAAGGGCGGTCTTCCCGCCGGTGGCGTCGATCGCGGACCCGCCGATGAGCGCATCCTCGCAGGCAAACGCAACGTCGAAGCGCTCCCCTATTGCGGCGAGCACCTTCTTGGCCTCGGCCATGATCTCGGGGCCGATGCCGTCGCCAGGCAGCGTGCAGACCTTGAACGTCTTTCCCATGCTAGGCTCCCATCTTCTTCCGCGTGCGCTCGACGAGCCCGCCGGCATCGATGATCTCCTGGATGAAGGGCGGGAAGGGCTGCGCCTGGTACGACGCGCCCGTCGTCTCGTCGAGGATGACGCCGGTGTCGGCATCCACCGAGACGACATCACCCGCGGAAATCCCCTGGGCGGCCTCGGGGCATTCCAGGATGGGAAGGCCCATGTTGATGGCGTTGCGGTAGAAGATGCGCGCGAAGCTCTTGGCGATGACGCAGGAGACGCCCGCGGCCTTGATGGCCACCGGCGCGTGCTCGCGCGAGGAGCCGCAGCCGAAGTTCTCGTCCGCGACGATGATGTCGCCCGCATTAACGCTCGACGCGAAGTCCTTGTCGATGTCCTCCATGCAGTGCTTCGCCAGCTCGGCGGGATCGCTCGTGTTGAGGTAACGCGCGGGGATGATGACGTCGGTATCGACGTCGCGCCCGTAGCGGAAGACCGTTCCGTGGAAGTTCATGCTCGCCCCCTAATCCAGGTCGCTCGGCAGCGCGATGTGCCCGGCGACGGCAGAGGCCGCCGCCACCGCCGGCGAGGCGAGGTAAACCTCGCTCGTGGTGTCGCCCATGCGCCCTACGAAGTTGCGGTTCGTCGTGGAGATGCAGCGCTCCCCTGCCGCGAGGATGCCCATGTAGCCGCCCAGGCAGGGCCCGCAGGTGGGCGTGGACACCACGCAGCCGGCCTCCACGAAGACGTCCATGAGGCCCTCGTGGACGCAGTCGAGCCACACTTTCTGCGTGGCGGGAAGGATGATGCAGCGGACGCGCTCGGAGATGCGCCTGCCCCGCAGCACCTCAGCAGCCGCGCGCATGTCCTCAATGCGGCCGTTGGTGCAGCTTCCGATGACGGCCTGGTCCACCTCGATGTGGCGGCTCTCGGTGACGGGATGGGTGTTCGAGGGCAGATGCGGCCAGGAGACGCAGGGCACGACGTCGGCTGCGTCGATGCGGACGACCTGCGCGTATTTTGCATCCTCATCTGGATGGTACTCGACCCACTCCCGCTCCGTGCGGCCCTCGAGCCAGCTGCGGCAGACGTCGTCAACCTCGAAGAGGCCCGCCTTGCCACCCGCCTCGATGGCCATGTTCGCGATGGTGAGGCGCCCCTCCACCGAGAGGGACTCGATGGCAGATCCGCCGAACTCGAGCGCGCAGTAGAGGGCGCCGTCGACGCCGATCTTGCCGATGAGGTGCAAGATGATGTCCTTGGCGCCCGCGCCTGCCGGAAGCTCGCCCTCCACCTCGACGCGAATGGTCTCGGGCACCTTGAACCACGCGCGTCCGCTCGCCATGCCAACGCCGGCGTCGGTGGAGCCCACGCCCGTCGAGAAGGCGCCGATGCCGCCATAGGTGCAGGTATGGCTATCTGCGCCGATGACGAGGTCGCCGGGCACGACGACGCCCTGCTCGGGCAGGAGCGCATGCTCGACGCCCGCGCAGCCCTGCTCCCAGTAGTGGGTGATGGCGTGCTCGCGCGCGAAGTCGCGCATCTTCTTGGTCTGCTCGGCGCTCTTGATGTCCTTGTTGGGCGCGTAGTGGTCGGGAACGAGGCAGATGCGCCCCGCATCCCAAACGCCCGCGCCAATCTCGTTCACCACGTCTATGGCGATGGGCGCAGTAATGTCGTTGGCGAGCACGAGGTCGAGCTCGCACTCAACGAGCTGGCCAGGCGAGACCTCGTCCAAGCCCGCATGGGCGGCGAGAATCTTCTCAGCCATCGTCATTGGTCGTGCCATGCTACTTCCCCTCCTTGGAGCGCATCGTCTGGATCATGCGGTTGATGGCGTTCACGTAGGCCTTGGCGCTCGAGACGATGATGTCGGTATCGGCGCCGCGGCCGGAGTACACCTTGCCGTCCTCGGCCGTGATGCGCACCGACACCTCGCCGATGGCGTCGATGCCGCGCGTGATGGCCTTGACGGCGAACTCCGCCAGGTCGCCATGGACGGACACCACGCGGTCGATGGCCTTGTAGGCGGCATCGACCGGACCCGTGCCCGTGGCGGAGACGACGTGGGTCTCCCCCGACTCGTCGGTGATGGTGGCCACCGCCGTGGGAACGAGCGGGTCGCCGCACTGGATCTGCAGGGCATCGAGGGTGTAGATGGCCGCCACCTCACGGGCGCGCTCCTCCACGATGGCCTCGAGGTCCTCGTCGTACACTTCCTTCTTCTGGTCGGCGACCTCGAGGAAGCGCTGGTACACGTCGTCAAACTCGGTGTCTTCGAAGCTGTACCCAAGCTCGGAGAGGCGGTGGCGCAGCGCCGCATGGCCGCTTCGTGCCGAGAGGATGATCTCGGAGCCGGCTGCCCCGACGTCGGCCGGGTCGATGATCTCGTAGGTGTCGCGCTTCTTGAGGACGCCGTCCTGGTGGATGCCGGAGGAATGGGCGAAGGCGTTGGCACCGACGATGGCCTTGTTCGCCTGCACGTTCATGCCCGTGATGCGGCTCACCAGGCGGCTTGCGCGCGTGAGCTCGGTGGTGACGACGTCGGTATGGGCGTCGAGGTACTCGCCATGCATCTTGATGGCCATGACGACTTCCTCGAGCGAGGTGTTTCCGGCACGCTCGCCCAGGCCATTGATGGTGCACTCGATCTGCGTGGCGCCGTTCTTCACGCCTGCGAGCGCGAGCGCGGTCGCCATGCCGAGGTCGTTGTGCGTGTGGACGGAGACGGTGACGTCCTCGATGCCGCGAACGTTCTCCATGAGGCTCTTGATGCGCGCACCCCAGGCATCGGGCATGTTGTAGCCCGTGGTGTCCGGGATGTTCACAACCGTGGCGCCCGCGTCGACGGCAGCCTGGATGACGCGGATGAGGAAGTCCTGCTCGGAGCGGCCAGCATCCTCGGCGTAGAACTCGACGTCCTCGACGTACTTCTTCGCGTAGCTCACGCAGAGCTTGGCGCGCTCGATGCACTCCTCCTCCGTGATCCTCAGCTTGTCGCGCAGGTGAGAGGGCGAGACGCCCAGGCCGGTGTGGATGCGGGGGCGCTTGGCCGTCTTGAGTGCCTCGGCCGCGACGTCAATGTCCTTGTCGATGGCGCGCGTGAGGCCACACACCACGCAGTCGTCGCCGGCAATGCGGCCTATCTCCTGGACCGACTTGAAGTCGCCCGGGCTCGAGATGGGGAACCCTGCCTCGATGACGTCAACGCCCATGCGGATGAGCTGCTGGGCGATGACGAGCTTCTCCTCGGTGTTCATGCTGGCGCCAGGCGACTGCTCGCCGTCGCGCAACGTCGTATCGAAGATGTGGATCTTGCGGGACATGGTGCCTCCAAACGTTTTCGTGCGGGGAGGCAGCGCCGCGAAGCCACAAGACCAGCCTCCCCAAGGGCGGGGATGCGGGCGTGCGTTGGCTTCAGGGTGGGTCGAGGGGAAGCCTTAGCGCGCGCCCGCGCTCATAAGGCCGAGACCTAGCAGCTCATGAAGTGTGCGAACTGTCATATCAAGCACCTCAATACGTGAGTGTTTTTACTATAGCAAGCGCTGTGGGACGCGCTTGATGTTGTCTCAGGATGGAAACGATTTGCGACACCCCCCAAAACCTCACAGCACCCTGCAAGTATTCGCTCAGGATTCTGTAGAACCGCACGTGACGCCTCCACAATCGCAAATACCAACCATGTGATGTGAGGTTTTGGAGACCGCCATCCTGCCGGCTCTCCGGAGTCCAGATCATCTCATGAGCTCGAGGAAGAGTCGCTTCCGACGCAGCATCTGCAGCTCGTTCGGCACCTGCAGGCCCACTCCCAGCAGATGTGCGATTTGGCTTGCGAGGAGGGCCGTCCTGTCCACACTCGCCACAACCTGGGGCGTTACTCGCAGGCAGCGATATCCGAGGCTCGTGAGGATGTTGGACCTGATGGCGTCCTCCGCGAGCTGCGCCTTTCCGAGGCGTCCATGAAACTCCATGCTGTCGTATTCCACGACAACGCCCGCATCGCCCCAGAGCATGTCGGGCTTAACGACGTCCCTATCCGAAAGGCTTCCTCGATATGCGGTCACATTGACCGGAGGGTTGAGAACGGGTTTCGGGAGCCCGAATCCGCCGTAGTCGACAGGGAGGGTCAGCAAGAGCGCGAGAGCCGTCTCCATCGGAGACCCGGAATCATCGAAGGAGAAGGCGGCAACCGTCGAAGCCCTCGTCTCGCCCGAGGTTCTGCCCATGGCTGACGACATAGCCGAGAGGTCGGAGACGCGCATCAACGGCTGGGCCTGGTAGTTTATGGGTGACTTGCCGGTCGCGAGCCGGTACGTTCCGGAGAACTCGCAGGCCAAGACGCACGCGGAGATGATTCGCCTCATGCGCTCCCAGTGAAGCGGGTTGTCGACCGGAAAGTGATCGTCGAGCCCAAGCTCGCCGCGCATGGCCCGCTCCTCGCGAACGGCCTTGCCATGGGCGTGCAAGAGTGGGTCGAGCTTGGATTGCGAGCCGCATAGCTGCATGAGCGCAAATTCCGGGGAGCTGAGGAGCACGCCGCCCCCGAGATCGTACATGGCCCCAGCGGGAAGCGGACGACCCCAGACGTGGAACTTCGCATGCCGGCCGCTGCTGCGCATCTCCTGCCCAGGCACGAGCAGGTCTACGGGCTCTTCGAGCAGCGAGAGGATTGCAGCGCCTGGCCTTTGGGAGAACTCGACATACGAGCGTTGCGTGGCCACGCAGTCGCCGCCCTTGGGAAGCATGCGGGGCTTGGTCGGCCAACGCTTCCCGAGCTTCTTGGGGTCGAGCTGCCTCAGGAGGTCAAATGCCGACAAGTGACCGATAAAGGCATGCATCAAGACCCCCAATCCGTCACGAAACCTCACACCACATTCATCCTAAACGAGCTCGTGGAGACGTCACCTGCGATTATTTGATTTGTTTGATGAATACCTTCGATGTGCTGTGAGGTTATGATGGCCTACAGACTAAGAACTGGCCGTGCCGAGTGGCTGTATGGGAGGAAGCGCCCGTGGAAATACGACTTGCCACAACCGACGACTTGGAAGCAATCGTCGCGCTCTACGATGCGGCTCGCGAGTTCATGCACTCGCATGGCAATCCCACGCAGTGGGTCGGCGCCTATCCGGGCCTCGAATCTGCTCGAGACGATATAGCCAACGGCTGCCTCCATGTGTGCGAGCAGGATGGCGAGATTCTCGGCTGCATGGCGCTCGTACCCGGGCCCGATCCCACCTATGCCCACATAGAGGGCGCGTGGCTCGATGACCTGCCTTATCACGCCATCCACCGCATTGCGGCAAAGCCCAAGGGAAAGGGCGTGGGGCGGGCGATGATCGGCTGGGCAGTCGAGCGCTGCGGAAGCGTTCGCTCAGACACCCATGAGGACAACGCCCCGATGCAGCACGCCCTCATGGCCTGCGGCTTCGAGCACTGCGGGACCATCTATCTGGAGGATGGCTCCCCGCGCATGGCCTTCCAGCTAAGAGGCTAACGGGCGCTTTCCAGCCGAACCCGTGACGAGACCTAGAGGATCACGCCATTGTTGTTGGCGGCGTAGCTCCTGCCGTTGATGACAAGCGTTCCGCGGAGGACGTACCCAAGCGTTGGCCGCGTGTAGTAGCGGCTTCCGCCAACGGTGAAGAAGCCCGGGATGGCGCCGTGCTTCCGAGCGTCAATCCAGTAGCGCTGCATCCGCCCACCGTCATACTTGTTGGTGACGAGCCAGCCGCCGTTGCCGCTGCCGCCCATCTCGAGCCTGCCATCGTTGTTCGCCAGATAGACCGTGCCATCAAGGGCAACGTACTTCCCGCGCACGACGAAGCCGTCATAGCGCGTGACATGGTGCCAGCCCTTGCTCGAATAACCGGGAACAGCGGCATGATGCACGTCGTCGATGTAGTAACGCTGCATGCCCTGCCCATACTTGTTCGTGACGAGCCAGCCGGGGTTCTCGAGCTTGCCATCGTTGTTGGCGAAGTAGACGAGCTCTGTCGAAGGGTGCTTGTAGCGGCCGCGCACCACGTAGCCCTCGGGTCGCGCGAACGCCCACCAGCCGGTCTCAGATGCCTTGAGCAGCTCATTCTTGACGAGCACGCCCCTGCGGTACCAATAGCGCTGCATGCCGTGGCCGAGGGCGTTCGTCACCCTCCATCCGGTGAATCCTCGGGGATCGCTCGTAATGCGACCGTCGTTATTTGCGGTGCCGACAAGGCCGTTCGAGTCCACGAAGCTGCCACGAGCAACATAGCCCTTGTTCGGTAGCGTATAGTGGAGCCATCCGGCAGTCGAGTAGCCGGGGATGGCCGCGTGAGCCTTGGAGTCAATCCAATAGCGCTGGTTTGCGCCGTCATAGGCCTTGGTGACGAGCCAGCCCGGATTCTCGAGCTTGCCATCGTTGTTCGCAAGGTAGACATAGCCATTGTCGGCGACGTACTTGCCGCGCACCACATAGCCGCCCTTGCCAGACGCGATGGAGGTGGCAAATGCGTAGTAGCCAGCGCCCTTGCCGTTGGTCGTGTTTGGGTCGATGAGCTGATTCGTGCGGAGGTTGCCGTTGCTGCCAAGCCAGTAGCGCTGGTTGCCGCCGACGGTGCCGTTGATGTTATCCTTGGTGACGAGCCAGCCGGTGGCCTTCTTGTTGTTGGTGTAATAGCGATACGACCCGCTCTCGTAGTACCAGCCATACTTGGCGAGGATGACGTCGGTGTTCTTCTTGCACATGTTGAGCCACTCGGTACGCGTCCCGTAGAAGCGGTTCACGTCGACGTTGTGGTCGTAGCCGGGAATGCGCGCGGTAGACGTGTACTGGTAGATGGCCGGCTTCTGAGAAGTCCATGCTCCCCAGGTGGTGGGCATCTTGGGGCTGTTCACATAGCCCTTGATCGGACCAGAGAGAATGTTATCCGGATCCTCAGGATCATAGTAGTAGTCGTAGTAGTAATTGGCTCCCCAGAGCTTGTAGTCTTTGGCGACAGGAGACCAATCGACATCTTCGGTTGCATACTTACCCGTGTAGATGAGCGGCTTCACGCCCGTCGTCTTGTACACGCGGTCGAGCCACTGCTTGGCCCAGGTCACGTTCGTCTGTAGCTTGCTGTAGTTCGTGTCCTCCCAGTCGAGGACGAGGATGCACTGCTGCTTGTTGATGTACGAGCGAACGGTATCGACGAAAGCGTCCGCCTGCATCTGCATGGTCTGGCCATAGTATTCTTCGCTCGTCGCGAAATGATAGAAGCCGAGGAGCTTGCCCTGCTTGAGCACCTCATCTGCCCACTCCTTCATCCTGGGCACGTACGACGTGTACGTTTTCGTGGAGGGGTTGTACTCCGTAGCCTTGATGATCACGAAATCGGTATTGGTGAGCTTCGTGATGTCGATGGTCGGGTTCCAGCCGGAGATGTCGATGCCGTTGAGACCCGACCTCTCGGCCCCCACCAGCTCAGGCTCCACGACATCGGAAACGAGCTCGGCATCGTCTGCAAGCTCGGCCTCAACAGCAGGCTCCTCATCTACCTCGGTAGCAGAAGGATCCTCGTCGGTGGCATCTGCATCCAGCTCGGGCTCAACAGCAGCCTCGCCATCAACCGCGACAGGCTCGTCAGCATCCCCATCATCAGCTGTAGCAGGCTCATCAGCGGCAGCCGCCTCACCCTCGCCATCTACGACGAGCTCGTGCGAGCCATCAACCTCAGGGTCGAGCTGAGGTGCGCATGCATCTGCCGCATCATCTGAGGGCTCGGGGTCGACGACGGCCGCAGGATCATCCACCTCAGAAGAAGGCTCTGTATCTACGACGGCATCAGCGGCCACTTCGGCCTCAACGACGGCCCCTGGGGCGACGGCATCATCGGCAATCGCAGGATTCACGCCGAAAACAAGGGTCAGAACCACGCCGAAGAGCACGATTGCAAAAACTGCTCTAAGAGAATGGGCGATGGGCTTTTTGCTCATGGAAGGCTCCTCGCTGCGATTCATACGCGGAAATGGACTGCCAACACATCCATAAAATTGTACCAGCACGCCTGCACATGGGCTGAGTTTTAAGCTTGAATACACACGCTGGTGACAAATGAAGCCCCTGCCTGAGCAGCCCATTGAGAAAGGCATGGCCCCCACTGCAAGGATCCTTGCAGTGGGGGCCACCTTTGCGATCTAGCTTGAGCTAGCCGATGAGCTCCGCCACGTCGAGCGCGATCATGTACTCCTCGTTGGTGGGAACGACGAGCACGCGGACCTTGGAATCAGCCGCGGAGATATCGCGCACCTCGCCGGAGCGCACGGCGTTCTTCTCCTCGTCAATCCTGATGCCCATCCACTCGAGGCGCTTGACCACGTCGGCGCGCATCGAG
>CACZNT010000028.1 GCA_902782635.1 uncultured Coriobacteriaceae bacterium | reverse complement strand
GCTTCGCTCGCTCAGGATGACACGAACCTGCGTGTCGTCCTGAGCGGAGCGCCGAAGGCGCGTAGTCGAAGGACCCCGGGCCCGTCCCCAGGCAAAACGTCAGTTGTTGATGCCGTGGTGCACCACGTAGCTCTCGGGCGTGAGCGCCCGAAACTCGTAGCCGAGCGCCTGGTAGTGCTCGATTATCGCGGGCAGGGCCTCGACGGTGCTCCCCTTGGCGGGCGCGTCGTGCAGGAGCATCACGATGTTCTGCTGCTCCCCGCCCTCCGAGATGGCCGTCGATATGGCCTCCTCCTTGCTCACCGTGCCCCCGTCGCCGCAGCTCGCGTTCCAATCCCAGTACTGGTAGCCGCGCGCGGGAACGTCCACCGCCAGCATCGACATGATCCCGTAGGCGTAGTCGGCCGAAATCGTGTTCGACGACCCGCCCGGGAAGCGCACGAAGCAGGGCACGTACCCTATCTGCTCGCTCACCACGGCGCCTATCGCCTCGAGGTCTGCCAGGTACTCCTCCTCGGAGGCGTAGATGGCGTAGTCGTGGCTCGCCGTGTGCAGGCCGATGGTGTGGCCGCGTCGGTAGGCCTCCTTGATGAGCGGCCGATGGTCGGGGAACTGATCGGTGACGAAGAAGGTCGCCTTGGCCCCGTAGCGGTCCAGGATATCCAGGATGGGCTTGGTGTTCTCGGAGGGTCCGTCATCGAAGGTAAGGTAGACGACCTTCTCCTCGGAAGGCGCGAACGCCCACTCGGTGCGCTCTGGGTTGACGGCGTAGCTGGCGGCGCGCCCGTCCGGATGCTGGAGCAGCCCCGAGATGTCGGGCAGGCGGATGCCGAGCCGCGGGGCCGCCATCAGCGCCAGCGCGAGCAGGCAGACGACGGCAGCCACGCGCAGCGCCCAGGTTTGCACGCGCCTCTGGGTGCGCTTGCGGACGCGCCTGCTATATGCCTCGGGATGCTGGTAGCGCGAGAGGCCCTCGACGGGCTCATGCGAGCCCTCCTGCGGGCCCATCATCTGCTGAATCCCGTCAGCCATCTCCTCGACGAACTCGCGGCCGTCGCCCATCGCGCACCTCCCCTTGGCCGGCTCTCACCTACCTCATACCCCTCTCGCGGGGTTCTCGTGCATTTCCCCGCAGCATGCCTGCGCACCGCTATCATCGTTAGATGCAACCGCGATAAGGAAAGCCATGGCACAGACGCGACGACAGGAGAGGCGCCCGCAGCACGGCGCGCCCGCCGCCAAGCGCATCCAGCGCTCGACGGCAGATGTCGCGCAGCGCAACGACTCGACGCGCGCCACCGTTCGCGTCGACTCCATCAAGCCCAAGCGCAAGCGCAGCTTCCCCTGGGTGCTGCTGCTGTTCCCCGCCATCGCCCTCGCCATCGCGAGCATCGTGTTCGGCGCGGAGTCGTGCTCGCGCCAGGAGGAGATCGTCGCCGAGCAGGTCGAGCTCACGGCCCGCGAGCGCGCCGAGGTCCTCTACCGCAACTACTACACCTGGACGAACATCCTCACCGATTCGCACGGCCGCTACGTCTACAAGACGAGCGCCACCACCGTGCTCTCGCGCATCGGCATCGACGTGTCGCAGCACCAGGCGGACATCGACTGGGCCGCCGTGGCCGAGGACGGCATCGAGTTTGCCATCATCCGCGCGGGATACCGCACCTCCGATCGCGGCACCATCCTCAAGGACGAGCGCTTCGAGCAAAACTACGCCGGCGCCTCCAACAATGGCCTCGACGTGGGCGTCTACTTCTTCTCGCAGGCCACGACCGAGGACGAGGCGCGCGAGGAGGCCGATTTCGTCCTCAGCCTCCTGGGCGACCGCAAGATCGACTACCCCATCGTCTTCGACCTCGAGCCCGCATCGGACGGCTCCGACCGCGTGGCCGGGATGGGGATCGAGGAGCTCACGGCCGTGGCTCGCGCCTTCTGCGACCGCATCCAGGAGGCAGGTCATGAGGCGATGATCTACGGCAACCGCACCGACCTCGCCAGGTACAACCTCACCGAGCTCGTCGACTACAGCCTGTGGTATGCCGAGTACGACAAGCATCCCACCATGGACCTGCGCTTCGTGATGTGGCAGTATTCGCGCACCGGCAGCGTGGCGGGCATCGAGGGCAACGTCGACCTCGACATCGACCTCTCCGCGGCCCTGGCCGACATCGAGGAGCGCGAGGCTGCCAAGGCAGCCGAGGAGGCGGAGAGCGAGGCTGCGGCCGAGGCTGCGGAGGCAGAAGCTGCCGAGGCAGAAGCCGCGAACGCCGACTGAGAATGTGACAAGGGGGACTGTCCCCACTGTCATGACAAGGGGGACTGTCCCCACTGTCATGACAAGGGGGACTGCCCCACTGTCAGATTTTTCGTGATGCGGTCACGGACAACAGCTCCCACGAAACACATCGTGAGCACGCAAACCTCGCGATTGGAGACTACATGGGACTGTTCGACCTCTTCTCCGGACCCGACATCAACGCCAAGGTGGCCGAGGCTAAAGCCGACGCGGATGCGGTCATCATTGACGTTCGCTCGCGCGACGAGTACCAGGCAGGCCACATCGAAGGCGTCGTCTGCGTGCCGCTCGACGAGATCTCGAAGGCCGCCCGCGTCTATCGCGGCAAGCACATCTACGCCTATTGCGCGAGCGGAGCGCGCAGCCGCATGGCCGTCTCGCAGCTCAAGTCGCTGGGCGTGGAGCAGGCCGAGAGCATCGGCGGCATCGGCGCGTGGCGCGGTGCCATCGTCCGCGGTTAGGGGTGATGATCATGAGCCTTCGCGAAATGCTTCGCGCGCCCCTCATCGGACTCGCCCTCGTCGGCACGCTCGGGGTGGCGGGAATCTCAGGATGCGCCAGCACGCCTGCCCCCAGCTCCTCGCAGGCCTCGACAGCTGCCACCTACCAGCAGGTGAGCGCGCAGGAGGCGGCAGAGCTCATGGCGTCGGAGAGCGGATATGTGATCGTCGACGTACGCACGCAGGAGGAGTTCGCCGAGGGGCACATCCCGGATGCCATCTGCATCCCCGTGGAGACCATCGGCTCGGAGGACCCGGCCGAGCTGGCCGACCACAAGCAGCTCATCCTCGTCTACTGCCGAAGCGGGAACCGCAGCAAGCAGGCATCGCAAAAGCTTGCCGAGCTCGGCTATTCGAATGTGGTCGAGTTTGGCGGCATCCGCGATTGGCCGGGCGAGGTCGTCACCGACTGACCTGGCAGGTCCCCGACCTGACAAGTTGCCCGGTCATCTGTCAGGCCGGAAAGCCTGACAGATGACCGGGCAACTTGTCAGGTCGGGAGGATCTTACGCGTCGGTTGAAGCGGGCGGCATGCCGTAGGCGAGCATCTCGTCCACGGTCACGAACTTGTAGCCCTGCTCCACCAGATACGGCAGCGCCTGGCGCAGGGCCTCCACCGTCTGCGTGCGGTCGCCGCCGCCATCGTGCATGAGGATTATCTGCCCCGACTGGGCGCTCATGATGGCCTGCGCGATGGCGTCGGCACCCGGCAGGCGCCAGTCCTCGGTATCGACATCCCAGCCAAACTCGGCATCCACGTACGGCCAGTAGACGTCCACAAGCGACCCATAGAAGTTTCCGCCGGGGGCGCGCAGCACGTGCGAGGGCGCGACGCCGATGACGTTCTCGATGGCGTCATAGCCCTTCTGCAGCTCGGCGAGCTGCTCGTCGGCGGTCATGTAGGTGAGGTTGACGCCCTGGCCGGAGCCGGCGGCGTGATCCCAGCTGTGCGTGGCGATCTGGCAGCCCATGTCGTGGGCGCGCTTCACCGAGGCGGTGTGGTCGGCGATCTGGTTTCCGATGGTGAAGAACGTCGCCTTGGCGCCATTGGCCTCGAGAATGTCGAGGATAGCGTCGGTGGTCTCGGGCCAGGGGCCGTCGTCAAAGGTGAGCGCAATCACCTTCTCGTCCGGCTTGGCGGTGTAGACGTGGTAGCCCTTGTCGATGGGCGCCTCGACGATCTCCTGCACCTTGATGCCCGAGACGTTGCCCGTGGTGGTGCGCGCGACGCCGTCCTTGCCGTCGGCGAGCAGGTGGATGGACCCCGCCCAGTACACGTCGAAGGTGGGGTCGAGGCCAGCGGTGCCTGCGGGGACGGGCTCGTCGGAGGTGGTCGCCTCCTCGGTGACGTCTGCGCCATTGCCCACCTGGATGACGGCGGCACGCGGGAGCTTGGAGTCCACGGTCGCCGCCTCGCCGTCGATGGTGGCGGAGCAGATCTCGCCGCCGCCCACCTCGAGCACCGAGCCGTCGACCGCAAGCAGATTGCCCGTGGCAGGCGTCACCACGCCGTCCTCGATGAGCGTGGCAATCGTGTCACCGCGCTCGACGGTGACCTCCTCGCCGTTGACGGTGACCTCGTAGCTCTTGGTGAGCTCGCTGTAGATGAACATGCCCGCAGCTCCGACGGCGAGCAGAATCGCCAGGATCGCGAGGAGCCCCGGCAGGCGCGACTGCTTGCGACGGCGCTGCTGGCTGGGCGTTGCATAGGCGATGTAGGGATTCGGGGTGTTGCTGGCGCGCATCTGCGGCACCGCGCGGCGCTGCGTGGGCGCCTGCTGCTTGAAGCGCTTGCCCCCCGCACTTGCGACCCTACGCTGTCCTTGCGTCGTGGACATGACTTCCCCCTAGGCAGAATCGTATAGAGCCAAGACATAATTGTATACGCAACGTCATGAGAAGCCACCTTGACCTCATCACACTGCAATGCCTGCACAATTGGCCGAAATCGGCCCTGAAATGCTGGCTGGCGAGGGCGGGTGCCCTACCTGCATGGCCTATCATGGAGGCGTCAGGTTGCGCATCCAGAAAGGCTGCCCATGGCCGCATACGACTTCACCAAGGACCCCTCGGGCTTCGTCCTGCTCTCCGACTACGTTCCGCAGGTCATCCAGGAGATTCGTTACTTCTCCACCTACAACTTCATCGGCGAGCGCATCGACGGCTACGAGGAGCCCTGCGCGATCATCACCCCCGAGGCGGCGCGTGCCCTCAAGAGCGTGAGCAACGAGCTCGGCGTCATCGGCTACCGCCTCAAGGTGTTCGACGCCTACCGCCCCACCGCGGCCGTCAAGCACTTCGTCTTCTGGGCGCTCGAGGACGATGACGTTCGCATGAAGCCCTACTTCTACCCCGAGATCAACAAGGAGGACACCATCGAGCTGGGCTACATCGCCAAGCAGTC
>CACZNT010000027.1 GCA_902782635.1 uncultured Coriobacteriaceae bacterium | reverse complement strand
TTTCGCACACGTGGCGCCGTGCGACATGGCCGCCCTCGAGGAGCTCGCCGAGGCGGGAGACGTCATCGCCGTCATGATCGAGTGCATCCAGGGCGAGGGCGGCGTCATCCCCCTCGACGAGGACTTCGCGCGCGAGCTCGGGGCCTTCGCGCAAGAGCGGGACATCCTGCTCATCTGCGACGAGGTGCAGACGGGCAACGGCCGCACGGGAGAGCTCTTCGCCTACATGGGCTATGGCCTCGAGCCCGACATCGTCTCGACGGCCAAGGGCCTGGCGGGCGGCCTGCCGCTGGGCGCTACCCTGCTCTCGGAGCGCGTCCAGAACGTGCTCGGCTTTGGCGACCATGGCTCCACCTTCGGCGGCAACCCGGTAAGCTGCGCTGCGGCCGTGAGCGTGCTCGAGCGCATCGACGACGAGCTGCTCGCCGAGGTGCGCCGCAAAGGCGACCTCATCCGCGAGATGCTCGAGGGGAAGCCGGGCATCAAGGGCGTGAGCGGGCGCGGCCTCATGGTGGGCATCGACACCGAGCGGCCTGCGTCCGAAGTGATTGCAAACTGCATGGGGCGCGGCGTGCTCTGCCTCGCCGCCAAGGACCGCGTGAGGCTCCTGCCTGCGCTCAACATCCCCGAGGAGCTCCTCGAGCGCGCCCTCTCCGTCATCCTCGAGTGCGCCTGACGCGAGAATCAGCCTGACGTGGCTCGCATGGGGCGCGCCTCACGTGAGCTATAAGACCGCCTAGCTTCCGCAGCGGGCGTAGTCGTCGTCTGAGACGGGCTCGAGCCACTCCGCCGAGCCATCCTCGCCGGGCACCTCGATGGCCAGATGCGAGAACCAGCTGTCCGCCGCGGCGCCATGCCAGTGCTTGACGCCCTCGGGGATGTTCACCACATCTCCTGGGCGCAGCTCGCGAGCCGGCTTGCCCCACTCCTGGTAGAAGCCGCGACCGGCCATGCATACGAGGATCTGGCCGCCGCCCGATGCCGCATGGTGGATGTGCCAGTTGTTGCGGCAGCCCGGCTCGAAAGTCACGTTGAAGATCCCCACCTGCTCGGTCGAGACCGGGGCGAGATAGCTCTGGCCGATGAAGTACTGGGCGTAGGCGTCGTTGGGCGCGCCGATGGGAAACACCATCTCCGCTGCATGGGCCGCCTTCACCGGATCGTCCTCGGCGGGCGCGTCATCTGCCCACACGTCCTTGGCCAGCCTGAACACGGCCCAAGCCTTGGGCCAGCCCGCATAGAAGGCGACGTGGGTCACCACGGCCGCGATTTCGGCGCGCGTCACGCCATGCGCCTTGGCATTCTCGAGGTGGTAGACGAGGCTCGAGTCGGTGATGCCCGAGGACATGAGCGCCACCACCGTGATGAGGCAGCGCGTCTTGAGGTCGATGTCGGCGTTGTTCCAGTTCTCGCCGAACAGCACGTCATCGTTGTAGTGGGCAAAGTCGGGCGCAAACTCCCCGAGCGCATCCCTTCCCGCCGTCTGGACGATCTTCCCCATGGCAACCTCCTCGCGAAATCTAATGGCTACAGCCCCGCGCAGACGCGAGGCACATCTCGACGAACTCGGCGTAGGCATCCGAGAACTCCCCCGCAGGCGCCCCGAGGCCGGCGCGCGCCATGGCCTCGCGGACGAGCTGCGAGCAATGGTAGTGGGCGTAGAGCTTGGGAGCCTGGAAGAGCAGCTGCAGGTAGAGGTCGACGGCCTCCTCATCGGAGAGCTCGCACTGCCGGGCGAGCAGCGCGGTGACGGGCGCCAGCATGTCAGCGAAATCGCGCTTGAACTCCGTCAGCCTCTCGATGGTGACGTTGCTCTCGATGATCGAGATGAGGATGTCCTGGTAGCGCAGGAAGCTCGCATGGCGATTTGTCACCTGCGCCCAGATGCGCGCGAATGCGGCGTCGTCCATGGGCGCTGCGCCAAGCTCCGAGCAGAGCTCGCCGATCCAGGCGCGGTTCTTCTCGGCATGCAAGGCGAGGAAGATCTCCTCCTGGGTCGCCACGTACTTGTAGAGGCCCGCGCGCGACCACCCCAGGCGCTCGGCAATCAGCCCCATGGTGATCTTGTGGTAGGGCATCTCGGCGAAGAGCCCATCGGCCGCAGCCATGATGGAGCTCATGCGCTCCTGCTTCTGCTCGGCGCTGCGCGCTCGAATGTAGCCCTGCTCTCCCATGCGTCCTCCTTGCCTTCTCCACGAAGTCTAGCATCGGGCGTAGACAAGCGACAAGCTGTTGCTTACAATCCACATTAGCGACAAAGTGTTACGTATGAAAGGAATCCCATGGCAAACCTCATTGCGTACTACTCCCGGAAGGGCGAGAACTACGTCGCGGGCGGCATCAAGAGCATCGACAAGGGCAATACCGAGCGCATCGCCGAGTTCATCCAGGCCGAGGTGGGCGGTGACCTCTTCGAGATCGACACCGTCAAGCCCTACTCCCCCAGCTACATGACCTGCATCGACGAGGCCAAAGCCGAGCTGCGCACCGGCGCGCGCCCCGAGATCAAGGGTGCCCCGGCATCGCTCGACGCATACGACACCATCTTCGTCGGCTACCCCAACTGGTGGGGAACCTGCCCCATGTGCGTCTTCACCTTCCTCGAGGGCTACGATCTCGCCGGCAAGCGCATCATCCCCTTCTGCACGAGCGAGGGCTCGGGCCTGGGATCGAGCGTGCGCGACATTGCCAAGTCGTGCCCGGGCGCCACAGTGGAGACGGGGCTGTCCATCATCGGACACGAGGCAGCAAATTCGCAGGCCAAGGTCGCGTCCTGGGCCAAGCAGTTCGCATAGGGAGGCATATCCATGAAAAAGCTGACGAGGCGGCAGTTCGCAGTCCTGGCAGGTGCGCTCGCGCTCGCCGGATGCGGGCAGGCCCGCTCCGCCGACACCGATGAGGCTGGGGCAGAGGCGCAGGATGCCTCTCAGGATGAGGCGTCTGCTTCTGATGCTGCCGAGGCCGCTGCCCAGGAGGCAGCCAACTCGCCCGCAGCTGAGGCATCCGCCGCAAGCTCGAACGCCCTCGTGCTCGTGTACTCTCGCGCAGGCGAGAACTACCGGGTGGGCACGGTGGAGACGGGTAACACCATGGTGCTCGCGCAGATGATTGCCGAGCGCACGGGTGCCGACCTCTTCGAGCTCGAGCCTGTCGTGGCCTACCCCGCCTCCTATGACGAGTGCATCGACGTCGCATCCCAGGAGAAGAGCGACGGCGCGCGCCCGGAGCTCAAGGCACTCCCCGACCTGGGCGGATATGACACCGTCTTCTTCGGCTTCCCCTGCTGGTGGGGCGACCTTCCGATGTGCGTCTACACCGCCATCGAGGCGCTCACCTGGGAGGGCAAGACCATCCACCCCTTCAACACACATGAGGGATCAGGCGAGTCGGGCATGTTCTCCACGCTTGCTGCCACCTGCACCGGCTCGAGCGTCACCGAGGGCCTCACGATGACCGGCTCGACGGCGCAAAACGAGCGCGAGGAAGCGGCCTCGCAGGTAGAGGCTTGGCTTGCAGGACTTGGGTACTAGGCGCATGGATGCCACGTCCGACGAGGAGATTCTGCGCGGCCTCTACATCGAGCTTGCCGACGCATCGGCCGCCAAGGATCCCGCCCGCATGAGGGCGGTCTTGGCAGACGACTACGTGCTGCATCACATGACGGGCATGCGCCAGTCGCGCGATGCGTACATCGCCGCAGTGCTCGACGGCACTCTCAACTACTTCTCGGTGGAGCACGAGTCCATCGAGGTGGACGTCGCCGCCGACGCCGCGCGCGCCACGATTCGCGGTCGCTCGCGCGTCGAGGCTGCCGTCTTCGGAGGCGTCAGGCACACTTGGCGCCTGCAGCAGCAGCTCAAGGCTGAGAAGCGCGAGGGCGCTTGGCTGCTCACGGAATCTCGAGCGTCCACCTATTGATGCGGCCAGCTCCAGCTCGGCCTAGGCCCTGCGAACGGGGTGCCTGATCACGGTCTTGAGCTTCTCCGGCGCTGTCCTTCGAGGGTCCGAGAGGTAGATCTCGTGGTGGCGGCGCGTGTCGCCGAAGTCGAGCACATAGCCCTCTTGCTCCAGATGCGCATGCATGGACGCGACGGTGGCAGGCTCATCGTCGTAGGTGCCGAGATGCATGCACTGCACGCATAGGCCCTCCGTCACGTCGACGAGCTCGACAGCGGAGAAATCCCCGCCCTTCTTGCGTGCGGCCTCCTCCTTGGCCCAGGCAAGCTCGGCCTCGGTGACGAACTCCGGCATGCGGATGCAGCTCAGCCACTCGAACGTCTCCTTGTGGGCATAGTCCACACCGGCGACGCCCTCCTGCCACCAGAAGCCCTCAAGGGGCGGCACCGTAAAATCGAAGTAGCCCTCGATGGTGCGACTCCCCTTCTTGGACATCTTGATGGTGTAGGCGATGCCATAGAGCTGCTCGACTGCGCGCTGATAGGCTCCGCGCTCCTCGTTGGGATCGCCCTTTCCACGAACGGCGATGAAGGACATGGGCGGCACATCCACAATGCCCGGCTTCGTCCCTGGCAGATAGAACTCCTTGTATTCCCTCTTGAAGTCGAATGCCATGGTGCTCCCCTATTCGCCCTCGACGTCCTGCAAGAGCTCGACATCAGCCTTGCGCATCTTGCCTTCTGCCGCCGGCGTCTTCAACTTGTTCCAATTTGGAACCTGTTCGGATCCCACCTCGTCAAGCCGCCACTAGGCCTTATTGATGCCCGCATCTTCAACTGTACACAATCTGTGTACGTTTCATTTCCCTCTTCAGCAAGCCGCGCCTTGGGCTCACCCCAGCGTCACGCCCACCTCGGGAAGGTACTATCCTGCAATGGAGGGCCTGCACCAAGGCGACCACCTCCACCCCAACGAGGCGGGCGGCAGGCTGCTCGCCGGAGCATACGACCTGGCCAAGCTCACGGGAAGGGACGCGGGATGATCGAGACGAAGGCAGCGCTCAGCGACGAGATGACCGAGCGCGAGCAGCGAAACCGCGCCCTCGCCCGCCAGGCGGCCGCCGACGGCATCGTCGTGCTGGAAAACGACGGGGCCCTCCCGCTCGAGCCGCAGAGGATCGCGCTCTTCGGGGCGGGCGCCACCTACACCATCCAGGGCGGCACCGGCAGCGGCGAGGTCAACGTGAGACGCGAGGTCACGGTGCTGGAGGGCCTCGAGGCCGCTGGCTTCGAGATTGCCACCAGGGACTGGATCGAGCGCTACGACGCGCTGTGGAAGGCGGGCAAGGAGCGCTTCCTCGCGGACACCCGCAGGGGCCTGCTGCGCCTCAGCCTCAAGAGCCTCGGCAACATCATCGCCATGGAATATCGCCTCCCTGCAGGCGACATGGTCTCGATGCAGGAGACCGACTGCGCCGATGCCTGCATCTACGTCGTCTCGCGGCAGTCCGGCGAGGGCAAGGACCGCACCGACGAGGAGGGGTCGTTCCGCCTGGACGCCACCGAGATCCACAGCATCCGCCTCTGTGCCGACAAGTTCGACAAGTTCGTGCTCGTCATAAACTCCGCGGCCCACATCGACCTCTCCCCCCTCGACGGCGTGGACGGCGTCAACGCCATCGTCTACATGGGACAGCTCGGTATGGAGGGCGGAAATGCCCTGGCAGACGTCATAACAGGCGCCGTCAGCCCCTCGGGCAGGCTGGCCGTGAGCTGGCCCAAGAGCTACGCGGACGTCCCCTTCGGCGACGCGTACGGCATCTTCGCGCCCGACCCCGACCACGCCCCCTACAAGGAGGGCGTCTACGTGGGGTATCGCTACTACGACAGCTTCGGCGTGGAGCCGCGCTACCCCTTCGGGCATGGCCTCGGCTACACGACGTTTGCGCTCAAGGCGGGCCGTCCCAAGGTGGAGGGTACGTCCGCGAGCCTCGAGGTGGTCGTGTCCAATGCCGGAGAGGCGCCCGGCCGCGAGGTCGTGCAGGCCTACGTGAGCTGCCCGCATGCAGACGGAGATGGCGAGTACCAGCGCCTCGTGGCCTTCGCCAAGACGGGCGTGCTGGAGGCGGGGCAGGAGGAGAAGCTCGCGCTCTCGTTCGGCCTGGCAGACCTCGCAAGCTATGACGAGGACTCGGCCGAGACCTACCTCGCCGCGGGCGACTACGTCCTGCGCGTCGGCACGAGCTCGCGCGACACCAAGCCCGCCGCCATCCTGCGCGTCTCCGAGCGCATCGTCCTGTCCAAGCACAGGAACCTCTGCGCCGCGATGTCGCCGGTGGCAGAGCTTGTGGCCGAGCCTCGCGAGGAGATGATTCCCAAGCGGCTCCCCGTGGTGAAGGTGGATGCGAGCGCCGTCGAGATCGTCACCTACGACTACGACCTGCCCGAGCCGCGCTTCTCCGACGAGGTCGAGGCCCATCTGGACAGCTTCACGGCCGACGACCTCGCGAGCTTCTGCGCGGGCACAGGGCTCTTCGGTGACAAGACGCGCGGCTTCATGGTGCCGGGCGCGGTGGGCCACACCACCACCGACTACCTCGACCGCGGCATCCCCAACGTCGAGCTCTGCGACGGGCCGGCCGGCCTTCGCCTGCAGAGGCGCTCGGGGATGGGTCGCAAGGGCAACATCAGGGCCATCGATGCCTCGTTCTCGTTCTACGAGCTGGTACCGGGCCCGGCCAAGCGCCTCATGCTCGCGAATCCCGACAAGACGCAGGTGCTCTACCAGTTCGTGACGGGATTCCCCGTGGCTGCCATGGTGGCGCAGACCTGGGACGTCGGACTGTGCGAGCAGATCGGCCGCGCAGTGGGCGAGGAGATGACCGAGTACGGCGTCAGCTTCTGGCTGGCCCCGGCGATGAACATCGTGCGCAATCCCCTGTGCGGGCGAAACTTCGAGTACTACAGCGAGGACCCTCTCATCTCGGGGAAGATCGCCGCGGCCGTCACGCGCGGCGTGCAGTCGTGGCCGGGCCGCTACGCCACCGTCAAGCACTTCGCCGCCAACAACCAGGAGGAAAACCGCATGCACGTGTCCTCCGACGTTGACGAGCGCGTGCTGCGCGAGATCTACCTGCGCGGCTTCGAAATCGCCGTGCGCGAGAGCGCGCCTGCGGCCATGATGAGCGCCTACAACAAGATCAACGGGACCTATTGCCCCAACAGCCACGAGCTCAGCACCGACATCCTGCGGGCCGAGTGGGGCTTTGCGGGGCTCGTGATGACGGACTGGCTCTCCACCGGCAAGGACCGCGCGGACGAGGCCGGCTGCGTCGAGGCAGGAGTCGACCTCATCATGCCCGGCGGCAAGGACGTGGTGAAGACGCTCAGAAGGGCGCTTGCCAAGGGCAGGCTCTCGAGCGTGGCCGCCAGGAGGTCGGCCGGTCGCGTGCTCTCTGCCATCCTCGGGAAGTAGGGCCGGCCGGGCGCGGGTGGCAACCAACATCGCGGCAGTGGTGGATCCGGTCAGGGGGCCTGTTTGGCGGTTTTTGCCGACGGGATGTTGGTTAACGGGCGGACGGGACCGTCGCTAACCAACAAAGCGTCAACGACTATCCCGGTCAAGGGGCCTGTTTGGCGGTTTTTGCCGACGGGATGTTGGTTAACGGGCGGACGGGACCGTCGCTAACCAACAAAGCGTCAACGACAGGACCGGTCAATGGGCTGTCTGGCGTAAATCACCGACGGGATGTTGGTTAATGGATGTGAAAAAGGGACGGGCTCTTTTTGTTGTCATCGGAGAAGCCCGGGTCGGGCTGGAGCTGGCACATGTTATATGCCTCGAGGATGGCCGTGACCGGGGCGCCGTGGTAGGTGAGCCCCTCGAAGCGCGAGAGGTCAGCGCCTACGGGACCAGCCTGCTTGTAGACCTTGACGACCTCCCCGAGCCAGGCCATCTCCTCCGCCGTGAGCGGCTCAAGCTGCTGCACTGTGCGGATGTTGTCGCGTACCTGCTCGAGCGTGGACATGCCGGAGAGGTTGCAGATGACGCCCTCGAAGCTGCCCGCATAACGTATGGCCCATGAGGCGACGCTGGCTTCGGGATCGCGGCCCTTGAGCATCTCCTCCACGGCAGGTGGCACCTTTGCCAGACCGCCGCCCTTCACGGGCTCCATGAACACGGCTAGCTTCCCATGCTTGCGAATGACCTCATAGGCAGCCATGGCCTGCACGAGCTCGCTCTGGGCGTCGATGTAGTTGAAGGGGATCTGCACGAACTCGACCTCAGGATGCTCGTCGAGGATGCGATCGAGCAGCTTTGCCGATGAGTGGAACGAGAATCCCAGGTGCCTCACCCTTCCCTCCTCAACCCAGCGATTCGCATGATCGAAGAGGTGCGCCGATTTCACGATGCCGCCCGAGCCATCGATGGCCCATCAACAAGAGAAAGCTCCTCTGAGGCAACAGCCCAAGCGCCCAGCATAGCCCAGGCTTGTAATTCCACTAGAAGCTAGCGGCGCGGCATGGCCATTCGCAGTATGGAGACGCAGAAGATCGCCAGGAAGTCTATGATCGCGCATGCGACGATGGCCACGGGGTGCGTGCACGGTCCAGGCGCCAAGGGCTTGCGGCCTCTCATGCTCTCCCCTCCTCCCGCCTAACGGCCGGCGCACTACGAGGAAGCGCCCGGTCTCTCAACTGCAATTGTACCGGTCAACGAGGTCACGTGGCAGGATCATCCCCACGTGTGTGGGGATGATCGTCTCTAACCAACAAAGCTTCCGCGACATGGCCAGCAGAGGGCATGTTTGGTGGAAAACGTTGATGGGATGTTGGTTGGCGGGTGACGGGACAGTCCAGTAACCAACAAAGCGTCAACGACCATCCCGGTCAAAGGGTCAGTTTGTCGTAAATCACCGACGGGATGTTGGTTAACCGGAGGACGGGGCTGTCGCTAACCAACAAAGCGTCAGCGACCATCCCGGTCAAAGGGTCAGTTTGTCGGAAATCACCGACGAGATGTTGGTTGGCGGGTGACGGGACAGACCGTTAACCAACAAAGCGTCAGCGATGAGACCGGTAGAGGGGCCCGTTAGCCGGAAAACATCAACGGGATGTTGGTTGGCGGGTGACGGGGCAGTCCGTAAACCAACAAAGCGTCAACGACCATCCCGGTCAAAGGGTCAGTTTGTCGTTAATCACCGACGGGATGTTGGTTGGCGGGTGACGGGATGGTCCGTTAACCAGCAAAGCGTTGGCGACAGGCCCGGTAGAGGGGCGTGTTTGCCGGAAAACGACAATGGGATGTTGGTTAGCGAAACCCGTCCAAGCTCACGGCCTGCCCCACACGGCCGCCGCATTCGAGCGCGAGGCGAGCGCGTCCACGTCGAGCCCTGCCGGACAGATATTCCTGCAGGCCAGCGACTTGCCGCACCCACCATAGAAATGCCACCGGTAGCTCTTGGCAATCCGCTTCCGCTCGTCCTTCTCCGCCTCCGCCAGCAGGCGCGTCATCGCCATCATCGCCGACGCCCCGCGGAAGGGGCCCCTCGCCACGAAGTTCGGGCACACCTCCAGACAGCACCCGCACTGGAGGCAGCGCGAGGCCTCCTGCGCAAATGACGACCTCCTCGTCGGAAGCCCTACCTCCCCCTCGAGCCAGACGCCCGCCTCCTCGAGGCCCTCGAAGATGGGTGCCCTGTCCACCACAAGGTCGCGCACAAGCTCGAACTTGGCCAGGGGGTCAAGGCGGATGGTCGTCCCCGCGCACTCGGCAAGCCGCGCGTCGCAGGCAAGTCCTGGCCGCCCGTCGATGAGCATGGCGCACGCGCCGCACCTGCGCTGCAGGCAGCTGCACTCCCACTGAATGGGCTCGCACTCATTGCCCGCCTCGTCCACAAGCGGCGTCCGCTCATTGATCTGCGTGAGCGCGGTGGCCACCGTCGCCGACGCATCGTCGGTCTCGAAGGCAAAGACTTGCCGGCTCGGCTGCTCGCCGGGAGCCCCGCGGAAGACGTCCAGCAGGTACCTCATGCGCGCACCTCCCACTCGTCCAGGCTCACGTCATCCACCGAGCTCGCGATCGCGCGGAGCTCGTACGCGAGCTTTCCCTGCGAGAGGCGAACGACGGAGGTGCGCCGGTAGTCGTCGAGCGTCTCCGGATAGTCGGACCTCGTATGCGCCCCTCGGCTCTCGCGCCGTCCCAGGGCGCATCCCAAAGATGCGAGCGCCAGCTGGGCGCGACGCCTCGTGCGGGCTGTCCCCGCCCGACCGGCGACGTCTTCGATGGTCTTGACCCCCTGCTCGAGGGTCGCCTCGTCGCGCACGACGCCCAGGGCGGAGAAGGCCGCCTCGGCGATCTCGGCGTCGAGTGCTACCTCGGCATCGGCAGAGCCGCGCGAGAAACCGTCACCTGGCGCGTCGCCAGAGACATCGGCAAAGCCGTCAAGGTCGAGCTCTACAACCGAGGCTGCCGCCCGCGCGCCGCCGTAGATGGCGCCGAGCAGGGAGTTTCCGCCCAGACGGTTCGCTCCGTGATAGGCACAGGCGCACTCCCCCGCCGCGAAGAGCCCCGCGACGTTGGTCGCATGCCCCTCGTCCACGAGGATCCCGCCCATGCAGTAGTGGATGCCGGGCTCCACCTCCACAGGCGTCGTCGCGGGGTCGGCCCCCACGTAGCGGATGAGCTCGTCGCGCAGGTCGTGCAGGCGCGACTCCCACACCGCCTGCGAGAGCCCCGTCATGTCGAGGTAGATGTGACCATCGTTTGCGGGGTCTGCCAGCTGACGCACCTCCTCGCGCGACACCACGTCGCGCGGCATGAGGTTGCCGAGCTCCGGGTAGAGCTCCTCCATGAAGTACCAGCGCTCGCCGTCGCGCGTCACGAAGAGCCTGCCACCCTCGCCGCGTGCCGCCTCGCTCACGAGCAGACGCTTGCCGGAGATGGGGATGGTGGTGGGGTGGTATTGGATGAACTCGAGATTGGCAAGCTCGACGCCCTGCGCGAGCGCGATCGCGGCAACGTCTCCCGTGTTTGTGGCAGAGCCCGTCGTCCTGGGGCCGAAGAGCCCGCCGTAGGAACCGCTCGCGAGCACCACCGGGCCCATCAGGCCGGAAAGCTCGCCCGTACGCACGTCGCGTACCCACGCTCCGCGGCAGGCCCCGCCATCGATGGCGAGCTGCACGAGCTCGTGATGCGCGAGCCGCTCAACGAGCCCAGCCGCCTCATGCCTGCGCACGGCATCGACAAGCGCTGTCACGAGCATCTTTCCCGTCGAGCTGCCCACGAAGGTGGTGCGCTTCTTGCGCTGCCCGCCGAAGGGGCGCTGCACGAGCGAGCCGCCCTCGGTTTGGAAGGGGACGCCCAGGCCGATAAGCGAGCGCACCACATCCGGCGCCCCGTGGCAGAGCCCCGCCACCGAGCGGGCATCGGCAAGCCACCTGCCCGCCGACATGGTGTCCTCGAAGTGCTGCTGCCAGGTGTCGCCCTCGCCCATCACGTCGAGCGCGGCGTTGATACCGCCCTCGGCGAGCACGGACGCCGCCCGCTCGGAGCGCTGGGGAGATACGAGCCAGCTCGAGATGCCGCGCTCTGCCAGGGCATGCGCGCAGGAGAGCCCGGCCAGGCCGGAGCCGATAATCACCACGCGACCCATCTACCTCACCCCAATCTGCAGGAAGAGCAGGACGAAGGCCAAGAGGAAGAAGGCCAGCAGGACACCGAGGGCGATCTGCGCGGGCGGGGCGCCCTCCAGCGAGAGCCCCAGACTCATGAGATGCGGTCGCACGTTGCAGATCACATGCACGGCGATGGCGATCACGAGGCAGATGTTGATGACGAGCATGACGGGCCCGAAGCCGGCCGGCGAGTCCATGTGCCCGAAGCCAATCATGTGCGCGAGCATGAGGCCGCCTATCGCCAGGCCGGAGATGCGGATGGCCAAGTAGCGCTTGTTCTCGGCCGGATACGACGCGCCGCTCTCCCGCTGCGCGCGCAGGCTCTTGATCGTGAGGTATACGCCAATGGCGAGGTGAATCCAGCACAAGCCCTCGAGGAGATGGGCAAGGCCGGGATTGGGATGCTCGACGATGCCCACCATCAGCAATCCGTTGCCTATGCCATGCGCCAGGAACGCGAGCATGAGCAGCGCGGATATGATGGCGTTCGCCTTGCGGATGGTCGCGAGTCGGTTCATGCCATCGCCCCCTCGCAGAGCAGCTTGCTTGCCAGGTCGGCGACCTCGTCGCGCGAGAGCAGGCGGCCGTCGGCAACCCAGCGCCTATAGATGGCAAGGGTGCCCTCGGTGACGAAGGCCATGAGGATCGACCTCGCGGGGTCTTCCGGGGCCTCGCCGTCGTGGCGCGCCATCACCGCATCGGTCATCTGCGCCCGGAGCCCCTCGTAGGGCCCCGCGCAGGTGATGCGCTCGAACACCTCGCCTCGCTCCTCGGCGAAGTCGAAGAACGAGCGGGTGATGGCAGCGAGGTCGTCCGGAATGCGCAGGCCGTCGACGCGGGCGAGGTAGTCGGCCATCATCTCGTCGCGAAACTCCGCCAGGAGGAAGTCGAGCGTCTCGTAATAGCGGTAGAAGGTCTTCTTGTTCACGAGCGCGCGCTCGCAGAGCTCCTTCACCGTGATGTCGGCGTAGTCGCGCTCGCAGACCATTGCCTCGAAGGCAGCGCGTATCGCCTGGATCGTCTTGGTGACCCTGAGGTCGTTCGGCCTGTCGCGCATGGCGCCTCCTAACAATTGTAGGCCAATCGTACTACAGAGCTGAGTTATTGGTACGCAAGGCGCGCAAGCGTGGGCATAGTCCTCCACATGCGGGCAAAGCGCCCATTGAGGAGACCAAGCGCGACGAGCAAACTTATATCAACAGCTAGAAGCACGAATTTCGGATGGCCTGCAACGACGGGCGAGCGAAGAGGAGGCATGCGCATGAGGCTACTCGATCGCAGGACTGTTATCGCCGGGATGGCGCTCGCAGGGGCATCTGCACTTGCCGCCTGCGAGCAGGCGGCGCCGGAAGAGCCCGAGGCCGCCGAGCCAACGGCTGAGACCGAAGAGCAAGAGGCAGCGACTTCCGCGAGTGCCATCCCCCCCCCAGCAAAGCGTCGGCATCCTCAAAGGCAGGAATTGAACACACCTTTTCCCTTTTCGGGATATCGCCATTCATGACCAGGCCTTCTCTTGGCGGACTTCCAAAAGCAGAAAAGGTGTGTTCAGTTTTTGACGTTCCTCACACGTCGCTCTTCTTGCCGTGCCCGTCATCTGTTCTATCTGTTATATTACAGATAGAACAACGGAGGGGACGACCATGCTCATCGAAGTTGACCTCAGATCGGACGAGCCCATCTACCGGCAGATACGCGCCCAGATCGTGCGCGGCGTCGCCACGGGCGAGCTCAAGCCGGGCGACGCCCTTCCCAGCGTTCGCTCCCTCGCCGCGGACCTGGGCGTGAACATGCACACCGTCAACAAGGCCTATGCGGTCCTGCGCGACGAGGGCTACGTTGCCATTCGCGGGAGGTCGGGCGCCTACATCGCCGACGGCGCAGGACGCAGCGGAAAGGCCGAGGCCATAGCCGCCGAGCTCACCCGCCTCGCCCTGGAGCACCGTGCCCAGGGAGGAAGCGCCGACCAGTTCGAGGCGCTTGCCGCCGAGGCCTTCCGACGCGCGATGGGAGGGGATGCCTCATGAGCATCATGACCTGCATGATGGCCCTCATCGTCCTCAGCATCGGGGGCCTTTTGGCTGCCACCCCCTACCTCATGCCGCCGACTGAGTGCTTCGCCGTGAGCGTGCCACCCTCGGCCAAGCAGGACCCGCGTGTGCAAGCCATCTACCGGCGCTACGTCGCCATCGTGGCCGTCGGGACCCTCGCATGCGCCGCGATCCCCATCGTAGGCGGCGGGTCTGAGGTCTCCATCGTCATCGCCGTGTTCGCTCCGCTGATCCTGGGCGTGGGCGCAATGCTTCACGCCCGCTCCAAGGTGCGCGCGCTCAAGGAGCAGGAGGGGTGGCATGCGAACGGTCAGCGTGCGGCCGCCTTCGTGGCCGACGAGACGGTCCCGCGCCCCCTGCCGCTTGCCTGGAACCTCCTCTTCCTCGTGCTGGCGGCAGCCTTCGCCATCGCAGGGGTCGCCCTCTACGAGCGCTTCCCCGAGCAGGTGCCCATGCAGACGAGCCTCGACGGCACCGTCACCCGCTATGCGGACCGCTCGCTCGCAACCGTCCTCTTTCCTGCGCTCCTCACGCTCTTCTTCGGATTGGTGATCGCGGCGTGCCACTGGATGATCGTCCGCTCCAAGAAGCCCATCGACCCGGCGTCCCCCGCCAGCTCGGCGCTCGCCTACGGCTCCTTCGCACGTGCCCAGTCCATCATGCTGCTCGCGGGCGGGCTGCTGCTGTGCGCCGCGATAGGCATCATGTACTTCGCGACGTCGCTCGGCGCCCTGCCCATGGCCTCCGCCGCACCGCTCGTGGCCGCCGTCGCCCTGGCCTTCGTCATCGCCGAAATGGCCCTGGCCGTAGCCCAAGGGCAATCCGGCGCGCGCATGGCAGGCGAGCTGCGCGCGAGCGACGAGCTCTCCGCCGACGACGATGAGCACTGGCTTCTGGGGAGCATCTACTTCAATCCTGATGACGCGAGCTTCGTCGTGCCCAAGCGCTTCGGCGTGGGCTGGACCGTCAACATGGGCAACCGCCTGGGCTGGCTCGCCATCGGGGCGCTCCTTGCCCTCTCGCTCGCCTTCGCCTTCGGCATTGAGATCCTGATGCGCTAGCGGGTTGCGGCGGGACGGGCCACAGCTACGGCCTACACCGTCCGGCCCGACTCGTTCCAGGCGATGAGGTAGTCGACGACGAGGCCGTACGACTTCACGCCCGAGGACTCGCCCATCGACGTGAGGTAGACCTCGTTCACGGCGTCGCCAACGTCGCTCACGGGTCCCTCGAGCGCGTCGTACTGCGCTCGCGTGTCCGCGCGATCGGCCAGAACGAGCGCCACGCCCTCCCCCATGCCCGGCCTGGCAGCCACCTCGGAGACGATCTGCTGCGCGCGCTCGGGGCTCTCCTTGGAGAGCGCGTTCAGACACCAGCCGAAGGCGTTGTAGGCGCCCGAGTAGCGCAGGCGCACGTCGTCACTTGCCATGCAGGCGACGTAGGCGGCGAAATTTGCCTCCTGCTCGCTGGCGATCCCCAGGCGATGGGCAGTCTCGTGGCACATCACGTAGGGCATGTCGGCCACAGGGCAGGCCAGAGGGATGCCCGCCTCGCCCGTTATCGGCATAAAAATCCCCGAGTACCTATTCGAGAGCAGCATCGGCCCCATCGCCAGGAGCGCCTTCACCGGGGCCGTGCTGCCCCGGAACACCTCATACTTTGAGGCGAGCGGCGCATATGATGCGCCCGTGACGCGGGCGAGCTCGAAGAAGTCGGGGCGCTCGAGGGCGCCGTCACCGTCGCGGGCGACCTCCGGGGCAAGCATGGCGGCGTCGACGAGGTAGCGCTCCGTGGCCTCCGCCAGATCGTCCACCGATCTCTCCCCCACCTCAAGGCCGAGCTCCTGGGCCAGGGAGGGCGCGTAATGGTTGAGCGCCCAGCAGTCGACGAAGAGGAAACCGAAAATGCCGATGGTGAGCACCACGGCAGACAGCCAGGGCAGAAGCGGCTTGCGGCGCACGAGCGTCGCCACGAGCTTGACAAGCGCGAGCACGATGAGCGCGAGGGCGGCGAGATCCCACAGGGCGACGGGGACGAGGCCCGTCAGCGTGGAGAGCGCCCACATGAGGTGCTTGGTGAGGTTGCGGTAGAGCGGGAAGGGCGCCGTCCCCAGGCGACTGAACACAGCGGGCATTCCCAGCGTGAGCAGAATGAGCGCCCCTCCCACGACCAGGCGGATGCGAGAGGAGCGCAGGCTCTTGTCCAGATCAGCCATGTCTCGTGCTTAGAGGTACTTGCGCCAATCGTCCTCTTCCTCGTCCTCCTCCTCGACGACCTCCTCCTGCACCCGCTCCGAGGGGCTCACGTAGGGATCGTCGTTCTTGGACGGGAAGGCGGCGAAGGCATGCTCGAACTTGGCGAGGTTCTCGTCGAAGCGCGAGCCGGGCACGGCGAAGGTCACCTGGCTGGCAACGTGGCGGCCCGTGGCGAGCTCGGCGCGGAACATCTCGGCGACGATCGCGGCATCCCAGCCGAACACGCCGCAGCCGAAGGCGCCGAGCACGAGCTTGTCATGCCCCAGGGCGTCGGCAATGGCGAGCACGAAGCGGATGCGCCCGCGCATGGCCTTCTCGAGTGTCTCGTCGTCGATGTTGTAGTCCGCACGCGCGCGGGTGGCGTTGGGGGCGGCCACCACGATGATGTCGGCGTACTTGTGGTACTTGTCGCGCTCGAAGCGCACCTTGGGCACGACGAGGCCGCGGTTGCGGTAGAGGGAGCAGTTGATGTTGTGGCGGCGGTTCTCGCCATACCAGTCGCGCTGCTCGCGCAGGACGTTGTAGAGCGTGGACTCCGAGCACAGGGCCTCCTCCTGGGCCCAGGCGCCGCGATCGTAGCCGCCACCGGGGTTGGTGAACGACGCGAAGTCGAGGGCGGCGAGGTCGCAGGCGCTTGCCAGGCCGCGCGCCTGCTCCATGATGGCGTCGCCCGTCGTCTGGTCGACGACGCGCACCTCGGGCACGCAGCCCTCCCCCTTCGCCTTGAGCGAGGCGTCGAATGTCTTGAGCTCCTCGAGCGAGCGGTCGACATCGGCCTTGAGGCGCGCGTCCACGTCTGCGATATGCGCGCTCGCCTGCTCTGTGCGCTCGTCGCGCCTGTTGCGCCTCGTGCCCTGGGCTTCGTCCTGTTCCATGATTCACGCCTTTCCGCCGAGCTTCCATTCCACACGATGATAGCAGGCCGCATGGGCTCATCGCGCCATGGGCGAGGCCTGCCCCGCCCCTCCCCGCGACGCCACCCAATTTGGCGGAATTTATTGGACTTGCCGAGATGCAGCGAGCGGATGGCACGTATAAACAAAGGCAAGGAATGACGTCCGAGGAGAATGATATGACGGCAGACAACCTGACACCCGAACTCAAAGAGGAAGCCAAGGGCAAGACAGCCGAGGAGCTCATCGCGCTGGCCGAGCAAAAGGGCATCGAGCTTTCCGACGAGCAGCTCGAACGCGTCTCAGGCGGTAACACCGGCTGGACGGGGCACACTTGTCCCAATTGTGGGAGCTCGAACACCTACTTGATCATAAACAGCGATAAATCAGTAGGTTGCTACGACTGTAATTACGAGTGGTAGGAAATCGACATGGACAACAGCAACTTCACACCTGAGTTCCTCGAGAAGGCCAAGGGAAAGACGGCCGAAGAGCTCATCGCCCTGGCGCAGGGAGAGGGCATTGAACTCTCCGATGAGCAGCTCAAGGCCATCGCCGGTGGCGGATGGAACGGCCACCACTGCGACCGATGCGGAAGCTGGGACGTATCCTTCTTTGTGCACGGCGAGGGGTATCGTTGCAACGAGTGCGGATATTCATGGCAGTAGATCAACATGAGCAACGACAACATCACGCCTGAGTTTGCGGAAAAGGCCAAGGGCAAGACGCCCGAGGAGATCGTCGCCCTGGCGCAGCAGGAGGGCATCGAGCTTACCGACGAGCAGCTCGAGACCATCTCCGGCGGCTGGGTGGGCAGGGCATGCCCCAACTGCGGCAGCATGAGCGTCGGCTTGGCTACGAAGGGCGGTTACACCTACTGTTGCAGCAGCTGCGGTTACGGGTGGTAAAAGCGCGACCGTCGGGTGACGGAGCATCCCGTCACAGACCCCGTCACCATGTGCAAAAAGGACGGGCGTTATTGCACACTGGCGACTAGATATCCGACGGACCCCTAAGATGAGGCGCTGCGAAGCCGCCCCGCTTTACCACACGTGGAATGGATTGTCTCCATACGCCTGTTCAAGGAGCTGGCGCGCGGTCTTTGAGGGATCGGAGACGCAACTCCACCCGTCGGCATCGATGACCATGGTGTCCCGCGCATCGCTGTCGTACGCCTTCCAGCTGATGCCCTCTACGGATGGGTCGCCCGTCTTGGCGAAGTTGATCCAGGCCCGCTGTGCCTGCGCGGCCGCACCTGCGTCAACCGAGCCCGAGTAGAGATCGTCCTCGGTGTTGTTGAACACGTAGGCCAACTCGACGGCGTGGACGGCGCTCTTATACATATCGTCGTTAGTCGATGGGATCTTCCAAAGGTAGGCGTACGTGTCGCCGCCGGCATCGGCAAACCTGTCGGCGAAGTCCATGATCTCGTAGCGCCACAGCTCCGAGACCACGCCCGACTGGGCGAGGGCGTCTAGCGTCTTCTCATCGGCTGCATACTCTGGCGCCACCATGCCCTTCTCATATTCGAACAGTTGGTCAAGAGACTCCCTGCCCTCCGCGTCGAGGCCCTCGCTGGCGCTGCCAATAATCCAGTCCATCCCCGCCACCCAAGAGTCGAACTTCTCCTCCGTGGTCTCCCCCACGGAGTCCACCATGAAGTAGTTCCATTCGTCTTCGTTCGAGCCAATGAGCAGCTGGATGCCGCTTTGGGCGGCGTCCGCAATGGCCTTGTCGAGGTCTTCTGGGATGATTTCCCCGTCGGCGACGATGTAGGGGCACATGTCGGCAATGCCATGCTCGTAATCGGCCTTGATCAGTTCCTCACCCGAGATCGCCAAGAGCTCCTCCATATTGGACGCGCCCGTTGCCTCCATGATGGCGCTGGCGTATGCCCGCGCCGCTTCCCTGTCCTTGGGCGCCACCTGTCCGCTTTGCGCGATAGCCCTCTTGAACAGACCCCGTGCCGCGGGCGAGATGGCCAGGGCTGTGGTGGACCAGGCTCCCGCCGACTCGCCGAATATGGTCACGTTGTCGGGGTCTCCGCCAAACGCGGCGATGTTGGCCTGTATCCATTGCAGCGCCGCGATCTGGTCGCGAAGCCCCAGGTTGAGATCCGTGTACTCTTCCCCGCCCGCGACCTGGGTGAAATCCGCCCACGCCATGAGGCCCAGACGATAGTTGCAGGTGACGAGGATCACGTCGTCGTGCGCCTTCGCGAAGTTCTGCCCGTCATACACCGGGTCCGTCGTCCCGCCCCAGCAAAAGGCGCCCCCGTGGATGAAGACCATGACGGGCTTGGGCTCTTCGGAGCTTGCGATGGACTCGCTCTCCCAGATGTTCAGCGTCAGGCAATCCTCGCTTTTGGGCGCATACGACGCCGGCTCGGTCGGCCATTCGTATTGCAGCGCGGTGTAGCCGAAGTCGTAGCACTCGATTTCCTCCGTGCTCGCCTCTGGCGGCTGCGGCGCCCTCCATCGAAGCTCGCCCACCGGCGGCTTCGCATACGGGATGCCCTTGAAGGAGAGGACGCCGTCTTCGAGTCGTCCCAACATGACGCCGTTCTCGCATGTGACCCGCGCAGGATTCTCTGCCGGGGAGCTGCCATCCGCACCGCCCGAAGATGGCGCAAAGCCGCATCCCACAAGGACGATGATGAGCCAGAGTACGGCGGCAACGAGCCAAGCATGCGTCCTTCTCATGGCAACCCCTTACGCGACAACCTTCGACGGACCCACAAAACGAAGGGCGGGACACTGTGCCCCGCCCATAAGCTTAGCCTGTTATGTGAGACAAGCTACCTGTCCCCTTGTCTCAGCTACCTGTCCCCTTGTCTCACTGTCTCACAGCGCACCGAAGCTGCGTCAGAACAGGCGCACGAGGAATGTCATCAGCAGGCCAACGGCTGCGCCAGCGCACATGCCGACCAACATCTTCCTCGCAATATCCGCACCCCGCGGCATGGAGGGGCGCTGATCCCTGATCTCTTCAAGGGAAGTCGACCCCTCCATAAAGGCCCGTATCTCGCGGTAGGTCTGCACGTCATAGCGCTTCTTTGTCTGCTCGAGGAGGAAGGCGAAGTAGAGCGCGATCGCATAGACGACGGCGCACATAGCAAGGGCCAGCCAGTTGTTCTGGTCGAACGCCACGCCAGCCACGGCGAGCGCAATGAGGGCGAGTGCGCTCGAAATCCATGCGTTTCGCTTGAAGGCCCTTACATCCTGCTCCTTGGCCCGGGCGTCCACTTCCGCAATCGTCGCATCAATCATGGGCAGGTCTCCTTTCACGAGCTCATCGATGGAGGTGCCGAATATACCGGCGATGATGTCGAGGCTCTGCACGTCCGGGTAGGACTTGTCGTTCTCCCAGTTCGATATCGTCTGGCGACTTACGAACACCTTCGATGCGAGCTCCTCCTGCGACATGCCTGCCGCTACGCGCTGGTCACGGATTACCCTGCCGACTTCCATGTGGCACCCCCTCTTCACGCTTCCGGATTCCACGCTAATGCGACTGAGTTCAATTGTCTGTCAAATGTGATTGCGCAAGATCCAAGACCCTGTCAAAAGCCTTTTACACCGCCTGTCTTTCGCCCCTTATTGCTCCATCGGACACCGGGCGAGCCGCTGGCTAGGGCTCCAAACCCGCAACGAAGGCCGCGATCTGCTCGTTTACGAAGTCGGGTGCGTCCACGTTGGCGTTGTGCCCGGCACCCGGCACCCATACGAGCGCTATGCCCTCGCCGAACGCCCACTTGCGGTTGAAGGCCCGGACGTCTCCTGCGTAGTCCTTCTCCCCGCAGAGCAGAAGCGCGGGGCAGTCTATGTTGTAGGTCCGTTTCGCCTCGATCGCATCGGCGAGCATGCGGTAGCCGTGGGCCGCGAGTTCGACGTAGTCGCCCTTGGTGTAGCTGTCCATGAACGAGCGCATGTTCGCGCGACCACGCTCGGTGGTGGCAGCCTTAACACAGGAAGCTATCCCCCCCTTGTGCTGGGGCTGGGCGGCAGGCGTATTATCCGAATGGCGTGCGGATCCACTGGTAGCCGGACTTGCTGCAGGAGCAACTGCTCGCTCCCGGCGAGCCGAAAATCGTCGACATGGCAACTTCGTAGCTGCCGCAGCTTGGGCATTGGGGCAGCAGGTCCTTTGCGTCCACGCCCCAGCCTCCGGACATCGCCTCAAGGTCTTCGTCGCTCAGCTTGTAGCCTTTCTTCTTGGCGAGAGCGAGCACCTCTTCTGGAGTCTCGCACGCCTTCACTTCTTCTGCCAATTCGGGAGAGATGTTCAGGTTCTCGAAACGCATAATGCATCCTTTTCGCAGGAGAACGTGCTACCCATAACAGAAGCGGCGTCCGCAGCCGGGGCACCACGTTGGTGGGTTATCTGGGTCATCGATGATAGTCTTTTTGCCGCAAATATTACATGTGACGGAGTATTCTTTTTCGCCAGACCATGCGCTGCCGCCCGTGACACTTTCGAGCTGTTCCTCGGTAAGCTTTATGCCCTCTTTCTTTGCGAGCGCGAGAATCTCCTCGGGGGTCTTGCACGCAATCGCCTTTTCGCGAAGCTCGGGGCTAATGTCCATCTTCTCGATATCCATGGCAACCCTTCTCTTCTCCCGGCATTTCGATTCCCTTCGACAATAGTACGCAGCAGAGAGCTTTTTGTCTTGAAAAAGAAAATGCCGCCGTTCCAAAAGACACAGGTTTACGCTCGTGCCTGATGTGCTATCGCGAGTCGGACGTTGGGTGTGTATTCGAAAATGCCGTATACATGCAGCTGCTGCACGACGGATGGTCCGTGGACGTCGGCAAGCTCTATCAGAAATAAGTCGACTTCGTTTGCCTGCGCGAGGGAGAGGTGCTCTACGTCCAGGTGACGGACTCTATGACAGACGAGATGACACGCGAACGGGAGCTCGCCCCCTTGCGAGCCATCGCCGATAACCACCCGAAATGGATTGTCTGCGCGTTCACGACGATCGACTTCCGGGGCTTCGACCCGTCGACGCTGACGGACCTGTTCTACACGTTCTCGGGGTGCTCGCACCTTACGACCATCTACGCGGACCCGGCGTGGACA
>CACZNT010000026.1 GCA_902782635.1 uncultured Coriobacteriaceae bacterium | reverse complement strand
CTCGGAGGCCACGGTGATATCGAAGCCATCCTCGCGGGGCATGCCGTCGGCGATGCCGCCCATGCCGTCGAGCACGTTGCGCAGCTGGCGGTCGTTCATGTCGACGCAGCGGCGCCAGGTGACGCGACGCGGGTCGATGCCCAGCTCGTTGCCCTGCTTGATATGGTTGTCGAGCATGGCGGCGATGAGGTTGTTCGCAGCGCCAATCGCATGGAAGTCGCCGGTGAAGTGCAGGTTGATGTCCTCCATGGGGACGACCTGGGCGTATCCGCCGCCGGCAGCGCCGCCCTTGACGCCGAAGACGGGGCCGAGGGAGGGCTCGCGCAGGCAGAGCATGGTCTGGCGTCCGGTGAGGTTCATGGCGTCGGCCAGGCCGACGGAGGTCGTCGTCTTGCCCTCGCCCGCAGGCGTGGGGTTAATGGCGGTGACAAGGATGAGCTTGGCCTTGTCGGGCATGTCCTTCATGGAGTGGATGTCCACCTTGGCCTTGTACCTGCCATAGTGCTCGAGCTGGTCGTCCGAGAGCCCGGCCTTGGCCGCGATCTCGGAGATGGGCAGCATCGTGGCTTCCTGCGCGATCTCGATGTCGGACTTGTACTCTGCCATGTATGCTCCTCCTCGGTAGCTAATTCCAACGCCTGCCTAACAGTATGGGGCAAAACGCGGCGGATGCCCTGCCGAAATACGTCCTGAGGCCATTGCGGGCATCATGCATAAGACTGTAACGAGAGCGGGCGCACTGCTGAATACTCAAAACTGCGCAAATGACCTACCCACTTTTGTACAGTTTGCCGGGTGGATCCCATTTACGTGCAGATGAAGTTCATCACGAGACTCACCATGGCAGCCTTTTCGTCGGGTCTCGACTCGGTAGGCATTCGCCGTTCCGTCTGGCCGGGAGATCGACTTGTGGTCGTAGTCATCAAGAAGGTCGAGCGCGCGGGAATAGCTCTGGACAATCTCAAGCACCTGGCGCATGGAAACATCCCCTTCTGGAAGCCGGGAGATAACCTCGGCGGCCTGCGCAATCTGGCGGAGTCGTCGCTCGTTTTGAGCATAGCCGTCAACGATGTAGCGATGCAAGACGTCTGTAGCCCAGCGCCTGAACTCAACGCCGCGCTGCGATTTGACTCGGTATCCCACGGAGAGAATCAAATCAAGCGCATAATGCTCGGTGCGATAACTCTTGCCATCGGATGCAGTTGTCGCAAATATTGCGACAACTTGATCTCTCTCATCCGACAGCTCCTCTCTCAACGCATTGCCTATGTGTTTGCCGATTGTCTTTACATCCCGGTCAAACAGCATGGCGAGTTGTTTCCGAGTGAGCCACACCTCGCCGCGTGCCGCATCAACCTCCACTGGTAGGGTGATGGCCCCGTCAGCAGACTCGAACAGTACGATTTCGGCAGATTTCATGAGCGTCTCCTTTCAGACGATTGCCGATTAACAACCATGTCTGCAAGAGAACGCCCGCCTGAGGATTGAAAGCCCGAGTGCGTGGAACATACCCGCGCAAAGCTACCCGTAACCCCGTATAGCCCCAGTGTCACAGCGTGTGAGGGTACACGATGCATGCTGGCCCCAACACATGGGCTCGCCCAATACACCGCTCCCTCCATTGCGCTTTCACTATACCACAATACAAAACATTTGTTCCGTGAATTTTAGTTTTGTCGGAGAATCTGCTTCACGCAGCAAGCCGGGGTTTGCGGGCACCGGAGAAAGCGTTCGCTATCATGTTCGAGGCAAACCACACGTCAAGGACACCAGATGCTCTTCCTCATACTGGCGACGCTCGCGAGCGCGGGCAATGCGCTCACCATGAAGTTCGCGAGCTCGCGCAGCGACAACACCTGGTCGCTGCTCCTGTTCAACTACCTCGCGGCCACGCTGCTCTCGGCCGCCTCGGTCACTCGTGCGGGTCTGGACCTTGGCGCGGTGGGACTGCCCGTCTGGGCGCTCGGCCTCGTCGCGGGAGTCCTCTTCATATCGACCTTCGCCCTGCTCCAGCTCAACGTCCGCAAGAACGGCGCGACCGTATCCTCCTCCGTCGCGCGCATGGGCGCGACCATCCCGATGATGCTCTCCATCGCCCTCTTCGGCGAGCGCCCCACCCTGGCCGGAAGCACCGGCATCGCCCTCGCCGTGGCGGCCACGTTCCTGCTCGCCATGCCGAGGTCGGAGACGTCGGACTCCCCCATCTCGCAGCGAAGGCTCCTCATCCCCATGGTGCTTGCGGGAGGCCTCGCCGACACCATGCCCAAGATCTTCGAGGTCACAGGCAATGCGGCCCATGAGGAGGCCTATGTCCTCATGACCTTCGCCACCGCGTTTGCCATCTGCCTCGCCATGCTCCTGCGCGCCCGCGAGCGGCCCACCCCCATCGACATCGCGCTTGGCTCGATGCTGGGCGCCTTCAACTTCTTCTCCACCGACCTCATGGTGCGCGCCCTCATAGAGCTTCCCGCCCATGTGGTCTACACCGGATTCAGCATGGGCGTCGTGCTCGTCACCTTTGGCGCAAACGCCTTCATCATGCACGAGCCCCTCAGCAGGCGCGACCACGTGGCCCTAGCGCTCGTCATCGCCGCGCTCGCGCTCATCAACCTCCCGGCGCACTAGGGAGGCAGCCCCCTACAATCTGTCGGCCCCCACAGGCGAAAGCATCCACGTTTTGGGGGTTACTGCGACATGCGGCGCGCCCCTACGATGTCGTCAGAGATCCCGGGAAGGATTTCTGACGACTAGGGAGGAATGAACCATGGGACTGTCACTCGATTCGAAGGTACGCGACATTCTCCGCTCCGAGGAGGGCAGGGCCGTTCTCGAGCAGTTCGTGCCCGGCTCATCTAAGGATCCGCGCATGAAGCTCGTCGGCGGCATGACCTACCGCAAGCTCCTCACCTATCCGGAGTCTGCTGAGCTCGCCGCTCGCGCAGATGAGCTCGACGCCGCGCTCAAGGCCTGCAAGAAGTAGCCAGGGCACATAGGTCGAAACGCTCAGGCGGGCCGTCCGAAGGGGATGGCCCGCCTGCCTATCTGAGCTCGGTCGCGGCAGCTTTGACGCTGCCCTCGATCTCCATCGCCTTGAGCGACATGAGCACCCGAAGCCGAGCCTCCGGGTCGTGCAGGTCGAGCCCCAGCTCCTTCTCGATGCGCTCGATGCGGTCGATGAGGGTGCTGCGATGGATGTAGAGAGCGCGCGCCGCGGCCGTGTACGACATGTTCTCCTCGAGGAAGACGCGCAGCGTGTCGATGTAGGAGACGCCCGCGACCTCATCGTGCTCGATGAGCGCGAGCATCCCCCGCGGATAGTAGAGGTCGGCGCGAAGGCTGCCCGTCGAGTTCATGATCATGTCGATGAGCGCGTAGCTGTCGAAGTAGTACAGCTCCCCCTTGGGCGCGACGATCCTGCCGCAGTCCAGGGCGACTTCGGCCTGCTTGTAGAAGGAGCGCGCGTCGTAGAGGTCGGTGAAGGGGTTCGAGATGCCGGCCACCATGATGGTCTTCGCCAGAAACGCGGAGAGCATGCGGTTGAGGATGGCGAAGTAGCTCCCCGAGTGGTCGGTGAGGGGCGCCGTCGGGACGAAGCAGACGATGGACTCGTCGTTTTCGAAGGCGATGCTGCCCACGAACTCGTTCTCGAAGGCGTTGCAGGCATAGCTTGCGGGCAGCTGGTTGAGATGGCTCGCGTAGTGCAGGGATATGCAGATGTACTCCGCACCCTCGGAATGCAGGCTCAGCGCCCACTTGCGCGAGGCCGAGAGCGGCATCTCGCCCACGATGTCCTGCAGCGCGGACTTGAGGACGGAATGCTGGTCCGAGAGGACGGAGGGACTCATCTCGAGGACTTTCTCGAGGGTCTTGGCCGTTATCTCCACCAGCACGTCCTCGCCTGGGCGCGGCTCGTCGTCGTCGAATAGCACGACGAGGCATCCGCTGTAGCGGTCGTTGCGGTCGAACAGGTTCGCGCAGACGGAATAGGTGCCCTCGATGTCGAAGACGATGGCGCCGTGCCTGTCGAGCAGCATGTTGCCCGTCTTGAGGTACTCGGCCAGAGCCTCAGTGCTCAGGTTGCGCCCATCGGCGAAGTCTATCGGGCGGTTTGCCGGCATGCTCCCCTCTGAGTGCGCCAGGAGCGTGAACGACGAGTCGAGGACGACGACGTCGTGGTCGAGCAGCGCGCACAGGTTGTCGGAGATCGCCTGGATTCCGGCAGATTCCAGGAAGATGCGGAATAGGTCCTGCTCCCACTGGGCATAGCGGTCGAACACGTCCTCGAGCGCCTTGTGCACCGAGAAGAAGTCGGCCTTGTTGCGGATGACCATCACGCAGCACCTCTCCTTGTAATAGGAGAGCCTCGCCGCATCGCCCACGCATACGAGGACGACGTTCTTGCCGATCTTCGGGCGAAGGGGCAGGTGCTCGACGGTCGCAAGGTAGAGATGGTCCTCCATGAGCATGTCCGAGCCGTCCATGTAGAACTCGGGCCGCGATATCCTGAGCTCCTTGCTGCGCGGGCCGAAGATGTCGATGGAGTAGCTGCGCTCGAGACCTGCGCAGACGAGATCGGCATTGAGCTTCATGGCTGCCTTCCCCGGTGTCTCGCCATACCCGCCGCCGCATTGCGATGGCCGCTTCCCTACCCGTCAAATTATAGGGGTGCCGCCCCCGTTTACCCTCAGCTTCGCGAGTGTTTCGCCAAGCGGGCGGACCGTACAATTGCGTCGAATCTTCCCGGGATTCACCTGTATATCTCATTTGGAGGGGGTCATCTACCATGGCTTTTTCTGCCTCTGACAAGGGGATGCTCGAGTCGTATGTCGAACAGAGCCTGCCCCTGGAGGACATGTTCACCGTCCGCGGCAAGACCGCGCTCGTGACCGGAGGAACGTCGGGCTTGGGATTCAACATCTCCCTGCGCCTCCTGCAGGGAGGGGCCAACGTCGTCGTCTCCTCGCATTCCACCTTGGAGGAGGAGGCTGCCATGCCCCTCTTCGAGCAGGCGGGCTTCGCGGGCAAGGTGGCGTTCAAGCTCTGCAACATCTGCGACGAGGATGACGTGGCGGCGCTCGTCGACTTCGCCGTCGAGACCTTCGGCAGCCTCGACATCTACGTGAACTCGGCGGCCACGTGGAACTACGCTCACATCTACGACCTTCCCAAGGAGGACCTCGAGCGCGTCTTCCAGACCAACGTGTACGGCGCCTTCTACGCCATGAAGTACGTGTCGCGTCACATGGTGGACACGGGCACCAAGGGCAAGATCGTCCTCATCTCGTCCGACTGCCCCTACATGCCCTTCCCCGTCTTCGGCGGATACCCGCACTACGCCTCGAGCAAGGCGGCTGTGATGGGCCTCGTCACCGAGACGGCCAAGGAGCTCAAGCGCTTCGGCATCCTGGTGAACTCGATCGCCCCGGGCGGGATGGTCACCCCGGGCTCTGCCGGCAACCTCTGCTCCGAGGGCATCTCCGAGGAGAAGCAGGACGAGTTCTACGACGAGCTGAGCATCTGGGCGACGGCCGACCTCCTGCCGGTGGACCAGGTCGCGACGATGGCCTACATGATGTGCACGCCCGCATCCGACGGAATCACGGGCGAGACCATCTTCGTGAATGGCGGCGCAAACCACAACATCTTCAGCCGGCAGGTGGCAATTGATGCCTATCCGCCGGAAGACGATTAGAAGGAGGGCACCCATGACCAAGAAGATCAACGCGAGGATCCCCGCGGATTCAGGCGACGGCGCCGGCTTCGTCAAGTACAACGCCGTCCAGTCGCCGTGGAACAAGCTCTACTCCTACCAGGAGGCCCTGCACTACGCCTCGCGCTTCGAGGCCGTGCTCTCGGCTGCCGTGGGACAGGCCTACCGCATCATCATCCCCGACTACGAGACCCGAGCCCAGGAGATGTGCGAGGAGGCCCACGCGCGCCTGTTCTACACCGGCACCATGTACCCGGGTGACGAGAACTTCGGCATCCACCCCTTCATGTGCGGCATGTACCCCGGCGCCCTCATCGGCGACAAGGGCGACGACGCCCTCTTGATGTGCGGACGCTGCCAGGACTTCGGCACCTACCGCGCCGAGAAGGAGCTGGATGTGTGCGACTGGGACATCTGCGGCTCCGAGCTCTGCCGTGCCACCACGATGTCGCTCAGCGGCCAGGCCGAGGCAACCGCCACGCGCCACAGGCCAGGGAAGACGATGGACTACATGATGGTCGAGGCGAGGGGCTGCGGCGACCTCCACTGCCGCATCATCGCCGAGAGCCGCGAGAAGTACCCGGCACCCGAGCATGCCCTCTGGGAGTCGTTCGGACCCGCCGTCTCCGATGAGTACAAGAAGTTCACCGAGGAGGAGGACTGCGTCTCCGAGTCGATGATGTTCCGCGAGGAGACCAACTACCACTTCGTGAACGGCACGAATGAGGAGACCGACTCGTCGAACCAGATGATTAACCTCTCCACCGCAGCATCGCTGTACCTCATCCCCGCCATCGACAACGCGGTGAACAAGGGCTACACGACCCGCGAGAATGCAGACTGGATCTTGAAGTGCGTGCTCGAGGCAGCCGGCAAGGCCATGTTCGGCGAGCGCTATGCCGTTCGTGCCTGCCGCGAGTGGCTCGGCGTGCCCAACAGCATCGGCGAGGACGGGCGCATCCTGGGCGGCCTCATCGACGTGCTGCTGCAGTCGCTGGTCGCGCACTACGAGGTCGAGGCATTCAACGAGGACGAGGTCATCATCGTCATCGACCGCAGTGGCCTGGGCATCGGCGGCACCCAGCAGCTCAACGAGGCGCACCTGTGGATGTGGCATGGCATGGTCAAGACGCTGGTCAACGCGCAGTGGTCCGTGTGGGAGGAAGACTCGCCCGAGGGCAAGATGCGCATCAAGATCGCCAAGAAGATCGACAAGTTCATGTAGGGAGGCATCCATGTACAAGAACATTTTTGCCCATGACGAAATGAAGCGGGCCGAGCACATGGCTGTCCGCGAGTGCGTTGGCTGGTACTACTTCACCCATCAGCTCATCGAGGTCACAGGGCCGGATGCCGCCAAGTTCCTCGACTACGTCTACCCGAACCGCATCGACAACCTCGCCGTGGGCCGGGACCGCTACACCGTGATGCTCAACGACGAGGGCGAGATCATCGATGACGTCGTCGTCATGCGCATGGACGAGGAGCGCTACTGGGTCTCGACGCTCTATGCCCTGAAGGGCGACGACTGGTTCTACTACCACTCGGACGACTTTGACGTCGATTGGACCGAGATCACCGAGGACTGGGCGATGTATGCCGTCCAAGGGCCGAAGTCCCAGGAGGCGCTGGCGAAGATTTGCGAGGACCCAATCGACGAGCTCAAGTTCTTCGCGCATGCGCCGAACAGAATAGCCGGCTGCGACGTCATCGTGAACCGCGGCGGCTTCTCGGGCGAGAAGCTCGGTTACGAGGTGTACTGCGTGATGGACGACTACGAGACCGTCGAGAAGGCCATCGCCGAGACCTGCGAGGAGCTCGGCGGGCGCGAGGTCACCGAGTTCCAGGTGTTCGCGTGGACGCTTCCCACCGAAGCCGGCTTCTACTACATGCGCGACCTCGCCCATACCAACCCCTTCGAGGTGGGCCTCGAGAAGAACATCAACTGGGACAAGGACTTCCTCGGCAAGGAGGCGCTCCTCAAGATCCGCGAGGAGGGGCCCGAGCGCGAGATGGTGGGCTTCGTCGTCACCGACCCCTGCGAGGACTTCTACATCCAGTCCAAGCAATATGGCGGTCCCGGCGAGCCCGTCTTCATCGAAGGCGAGGAAGAGGAGGTCGGGCGCGTCTCGAAGCTCGTGTACTCCTACGTCAACGACGTCAACAACGGCTACATCCTCGCGAAGAAGGACAAGCTGCACATTGGCGACAAGCTGAAGGTGCGCGGCTACGAGATCACCATCACCGAGCGCAACTGGCTCAAATAGCGCCCGCAGCAAGCTCAAAAGACGTGCGAAGGGGAGGTCGCAGGACGCGGCCTCCCCTCTCCCTTCCAAAGGCGGCCCGGCATGAGCCGGGCCGCACGCACTTCCCCTGCGAGCAAGGGACCTTAAGCGGTTGAGGCTGCGCCGTCGGCCTCTCTTGCGCGACATCCGCGCAGCGCTGAGCGAAAGAGAGGACGGCGGCGCCCCTGACGAAGGCGATTAGCCCTCGAACTTGTCCATCATGTCGTTGAACTTGGCGAGCTCTGCCTCGTCCATGTGCCAGCCGTGCTTGTCCTCGGGGTAGTCGCCGTCGCGGACCATGTCGGCCCAGTCGGCGTATGCCTCACAGAGGAACGGAAGGAGCTCGGCAGTGCAAACGGCATGGCTAGCCGGCTTGGGCATGACGCCGAAAGTATCCATGTCCACCATCTCGGAGCCGTCGCAAGGAGCGCCGCCGGCGATGGAGATGACCGGGACGCGCAGGGTCTCGGCAATCTTCTGGGAGACCTCCATCGGCGTGAGCTCGATGGTCATGGCGCCCATGCCGTTCTCCTGGTACTCATAGCCCCACTTGAAGATGGCAAAGGCCTCCTCAGCCGTCTTGCCGACGCGCTTGTAGCCGGTGGCGTTGGTCTGCCAGCCGGAGATGGCGCCAATGTGGCCGAAGGTGGGGATGTAGTTGTCGGACATGTGCTTCAGAACGTCGTTGGTGACGCCCATGGGAAGCATCGAGTCGGCGCCGTCGAAGACCCACTCGCCGCCCCAGCGCACGGCCATGTCCTTGTTCGCATAGGCTGCGATGGGCATGTAGAAGTTGATGTGGATGACGCTTGCGTACTCGCGGAACTTGCGGATGGTGAGGCCGGACGTCCTGAGCGCAAGGTCGAAGTCGGCGGAGGTGCGCAGACTCATCATGTCGGGGATGCGGCAGATGTCGCAGCCGACCATCTCGGCGGCCATTGCGAAGAAGGGGCCGAGCTCAGCGGGGCACATCTGGACGAGCTTCTCGCCAGCGTCCTTCTGCTTCTGCAGATAGGCGAGGTTCTTGCGGGTCTTGTTGTGCGTGGACATCGAGATGTTGGCGGTCT
>CACZNT010000025.1 GCA_902782635.1 uncultured Coriobacteriaceae bacterium | reverse complement strand
CGGCGGGCGGTTCACCATGGCGCGGGCCACGGAGACGCGCTGCTGCTCGCCGCCGGAGAGCTGGTCGGGGTAGCTGTCCATCTTCTCGCCCAGGCCCACCAGGCGGAGCACCTCGGGGACCTGCGCCTTGATGACGGAGCGCGGCTTGCCGATGCACTCGAGGGCGAAGGCCACGTTCTCGTAGGTGGTCTTGTCCGGGAGCAGCTTGAAGTCCTGGAAGACGCAGCCGATCTGGCGCCTCAGGAAGGGCACTTTGCGGTTGCGCAGCTTGGTGAGGTCCTGGCCCGCGACGAGGACCTGGCCGCTCGTGGCCTTGAGCTCGCGCGTGAGCAGCTTGATGAAGGTCGACTTGCCCGAGCCGGAGTGGCCGACGAGGAAGACGAACTCGCCAGGATAGATGTCCAGGCTCACGTCCGTGAGCGCCGGCTTGTTGGGCTGCGCGGGATAGACCATCGACACGTTGCGCATGGAGATGGTCGGGTCGCCGGAATAGGCCTGGACGGGCTCGTCGTAGGTGGTTGCCACCTCGGTCTCGACGAACTCGGGCTCCTCGACCGGGTCGGGAACCACGACTGCCGGCGCAGGCGTGGAGACGCCCAGGATCTGGTCGACCTCACGCTCGAGGTCGTTTGCCGCAGCCGGGGCTACCGCGGGAACCGAGAACGGGCCCGTGCCCTCGGCTGCCATGGGCTGCGCAAATCCCAGCTCGTCATCGAGCGTGAGATCGTCGCCCGGCAGATCACTGCTGGAAAAATGATGTGCCACGAGAACTCCTTCTCGTCTTTTCCGAGAACAGATACGCGGGCAATTCTAGCCAACGCCCCCCGAGCGCCTGCAGAATTCACGTTCTCTTGACGGTTTCCGCAAAGCCTCGTCATACAAGCTGCTGAAAAAGCCCACCATTCTGCGTCTCAACTGCGTTTTTAGGCCAGAGAATAGTCTAGCGCTTCGATATGCGCAGGTCAAATGGGGCGCGGGAGCCTTTCCGGGAGGCGATGGGGCCTTGCCCACCCCATCTAGCAGGCAAGTCTTGCCGCGCATGGCTCGCGCGCGAGCGGCGACAGCCTCATGCTTGCAGTCCAGCCGACCCCCTCTCGCCAATCCATCCCAGGCTTGCGCACTTGCAGCTTTGCAAAAGCGCGAGTCTGGGATGGAAGGACATGCCAAAAGGGGGCACGCCCTTTTGTCATGTATTCAGGCTATCGAGCGACGCCGCGTTCATAGGCGGCAGAGATCAAAGGGCTACAAACTCGCGCGTTACCGTTCCCCCGTAGCCGTCCTCATCAGCTCCGCCGCACCAATCCGCCTCAGTGTCGCGAAGCGAACGGCGTCCGTCTGCTGTCACGAACGCATCAAGGAACACCTCAAACCATATGCTCCTGTCCACTACGAAGTCGCCTGCGTCCAAGTGGAAGATAACCGCCTGGGTGAACTTGAAGGAGTTTGTCGAGACCCCATTTCTCAGCATCTCAATGCTGTCGTTCACCACCTCAATGCCGGTTATTCTCGACTCGATTGGAGTTACGACATTCTCTGGGCCGGACACAACATCGCTCAGCACGAGCGGCCCCTCGCCGGCTGAAACCCGCAGGGTGCCGACGTCCTCCCGCCCTTTCCCTCGCTCATAGCCCACATCAACAAGGTCGAAGGAGTTTGAGAGAACGATTGTTAATTCGTTTGTCGCCACCTTGATCTTCTCGTAATAGGAATTGCGCCCAAGCGGGCTCCCCTCAAACGAGACAGCCCTCTGCCCGATCAGGGACCGAAGCAGGGCGCACTCCTCTGCTGTGAACGACATATCCGTTGTCATCGCGCTCCCTCCTCAAAATGAATCTTCTGAGGCACTTCGCACTTCGCACTTTGCTCCATGGAACTAAGCTCGTTGGAATAACTAGCGCACCCCGGAGCCCCTACGTCCATGCGAAAGGGGCCCAGCGGAAGCCAGGCCCCTCGAAAGATCGTCCGGCAATGCCGGCCTTACTTCCCGGTGACCTTCTTCCAGTCGGCCTCGAACGACTCCAGGCCGGCCTTTGTGAGCGGGTGGAACAGGCACTTCTTGAGCGCCGCCATGGGGACGGTCGCGATGTCGGCACCCATCAGCGCAGCCTGGGTCACGTGGTTGGGCGTGCGGATGGAGGCGGAGATGATCTCGGGGCCACCCTCCTCGTCCCAGTAGCCGTAGCTGTAGTTGTGCACGGCCTGCACCACGTTGGCGAGCTGCTCGATGCCGTCCTCGCCGATGTCGTCGAAGCGGCCGACGAACGGCGAGATGTAGCGCGCGCCGGCACGGGCGGCAAGTATTGCCTGCGGCACGCCGAACACAAGCGTCATGTTCACGCGGACGCCCTCAGCCGCAAGGGCACGCGTGGCGGCCAGCGACTCGGCGCAGATGGGGAGCTTAACGACGATGTTGGGGGCGAGCCCTGCCAGACGCTTGCCCTCGGCGATCATCTCCTCGGTGGTCATCGCGGTAGACTCGGCCGAAACCGGCAGCCCCTCGCAGATCTCGCAGATCTTCACCATGTGCGGCTCGAAGTCCTCGAGCTTGCCGCCGGTCTTGGCGAAGAGGCTCGGATTGGTGGTGACGCCGTCGAGGCAGCCCCAGCTCGCAGCTTCGCGGATCTCGTCGAGGTCGGCAGTGTCGATGAAGAACTTCATTGCGGCTCCTCTCAGCCATAGTCCTGCGAAAACTCCCAAGCACATCCTACATCACGGGCACGCGTGCAAAGGCGAGCAGTAGGCGTTGAGCATCGTTTGGAAACGCAAGTGCGACGTGACGGGGCCGCGGCGGCCCTTACGCGTCGATCTGGCGGAAGCCCTCGCCAAAGGCCTCGTACACCTCGGAGATGATGACGATGGCATCGGGGTCGCACTCGGAGACCATGGCCTTGAGGCGCGCCGCCTCCACGCGGCTCACCACGCAGAACAGCACCGGGCGGTCGGCATTGCTCCACACCCCCGTGGCGTGCAGGCGGGTGCAGCCCCTGTTGAGCTTGAAGAGGATGTTGTGGGCGATCTGCTCGTGATGCTCGGAGATGATGTAGGCCGCGCGCTGCGAGGACATGCCGTCGAGCACGATGTCGCACACCTTGCCGGACACCATCACCGCCACCACGGCGTAGAGGGCGTTTCGCAGCGAGAACACCGGGACCGAGGCGAGGATCACGGCGAAATCGAGGATGATGGTGAGCGTCCCCACCGTGAGCCCGGTGCGCCGCGAGAGGAACTGCGCGATGACGTCGACGCCGCCGGTGTTGCCGCCCGTCCTGAAGACGAGGCCCAGGCCCGCACCGCAGAGGGCACCGCCCCACAGGGCGCAGAGCAGGAGGTCGTCGCCGCCCAGGACGGGGACGAACTGGGCCAGGATGTCGGTGAGCACGCCGGAGCAGATGATGCCCGCGACGGTCCGGATGAGGTAGTGCCGATTGCCCGAGCGCACGATGAGACCGATGAGCAGGGCATTCACCAAGATGACCTGCATACCCACGGGCAGATGCCAAAGGGCGTTGACGATGGTGGCGAGGCCGGTGATGCCGCCTGCGGCAAGGCCGCTCGGCACGAGGAAGCAGTCGAGCCCGAGCGCGAAGAGCGTCGAGCCGCCAATGATGAGACCCGCATCGCGAGCCACCTTGAGCATCTTGCTGCCCGTCATTCGGAGGCACCTCCCGATGCGGCTCCCCCGCCCACCGCCCAGCGATGGTAGGCGACGACGAAGGGGTCGAGGTCGCCGCCGGAGAGGACGGCGTCGGTGTTGCCCGTCTCGGCGCCGGTGCGCAGGTCCTTCACCATCTGGTAGGGGTAGAGCACGTAGCTCCTGATCTGGTTGCCCCAGGCGATGTCGCCCTTGGGGCCGCGCAGCTCGTCGAGCTCGGCAGCGCGGCGCTCGAGCTCGAGCTCGTAGAGCTTGGAGCGCAGGACGCTCATCGCGAACGCCTTGTTCTGGAGCTGGCTGCGCTCGTTTTGGCAGGTGACGACGATGCCCGTGGGCAGGTGCGTGATGCGCACGGCGGAATCGGTGGTGTTGACGCCCTGGCCGCCGTGGCCGCTCGCATGGAAGACGTCCACGCGAATGTCGTTCTGGTCAATCTCGACCTCGATGTCGTCCGGGAGGACGGGCAGCACCTCGACCCCGGCGAAGGTGGTCTGGCGGCGCTTCTTG
>CACZNT010000024.1 GCA_902782635.1 uncultured Coriobacteriaceae bacterium | reverse complement strand
GGGCCGGGCACGTCGAAGCCCACGCCCGCCACGTCGGCCGGCGCCGCGCCGTGCGCAGCAAGCAGGCCCCGCAGCATTTCCAGCACGCGCGCGAAATCGCCCTCGCCCACGAGCCGCCCCGTGGGCACCGAAGCCGTGCTCTCCAGCACGCCTTCGCATGTGAAGACGCCCGCCTTCACGCTCGTGCCGCCGATGTCTATGCCGATTGCCTTTTTCACCCGAAAACCCCCATCATGCGAATAGGAGAACACGCCGCCAGCCTGTCATGTACCCGCTTTCGCGCACGCCTTTGGCACCTTGGCCGCGAGCCGGAACGCATCGCACGGGCAGGCGAATCGACGGGCAGTTCCACACCCTGCCCATCTGCCGGCCGAGGATGCTTCGCGCGCAACGGTTCCACCTTGTCTCCAGCCACGTTGTCCTCTTCCCGTAATGCGTTTCGAACACGGATCTTTGCATTGTATACGCCGGAAGGCAAAACCACCTTGATGCAACGGCGCATAATTGGGGACCGCCCCGATCATGCGTTCAGGCGGCGGGACATGCGGTAGACGCGGGTGCCGTTTGATAAAGTCAATATAAAAATCGACGATTGCGCTACCATTCCGTCGTCACTGGCGCTACTGCATAATCGTCATTCGCGCTACCGTACTTTCGCCACAATTGACTATCCCTCCTTCCTCTTGTCGGCCGGCAGGTCCTTGAGCCTGTACGACCTTCCCGTTATCTTTATCAACGTGCAGTGATGACAGACCCTGTCTGCTATCGCACCTGCTGTCACCTCGTCCCCGAACACCTTGGCCCAGCCGCCTATCCCGACGTTGGTGGTTATGATGGTCGAGCGCTGCTCGTAGCGCGTCGACACCAGCTGGAACATGAGGTCGGCGCCCTGCTCGTCGATGTCGAGGTATCCCAGCTCGTCGATTACCAGGAGCTTGGAGTGCGCGTAGTACTTGAGCCTGTTCTTGAGTATCCCGCGCGACGAGGCGTCCTTCAGGTCCTCGACGAGCTTGGCGCAGTCGACGAAGCGCACCTCGCGCCCGGCCCTGACGGCCTCGATGCCGATCGCCACCGCCAAATGGGTCTTCCCAACGCCCGGGCTCCCGACCAGCAAAACGTTCTCCGCCAGGTCCATGAACCGCAGGGTGGCGAGTTCCTCGACCTTGGCCCTGGGCACGCTCGGCTGGAAGGACCAGTCGAAGTCGGAAAGAGTCTTCACGAACGGGAAGCCCGACGAGCGTATGCGCTGGCGCATTATGCGCTCGCGCCTGGCCGCCACCTCCGACTCCGTCATCTCTGCCACGGCCTGGGCGAAGTCGCGCTCGCCGTCGGCCACCATGCGCACGTAGTCGGGCATGGCCGCGCACATCTGGTCGAGCTTGAGCTCGGAGAGGTTGGCCTGCGCCCTCATGTAGGGGCTCGACTCGTTCAGCGCCGCCATGCTACTCGCCTCCCAGCTTGTCGAGGAGCTCGAGGTTGGCGCGGGCCGCCTCGCGTATGTCGGAGTCGCCGAACCAGGCCTTGCCGGACAGCGCCTCGACGTAGTGGTCCTCGGCGTAGTTGATGGGATTGCTCGTCGACGCCGCGTCGTGCACGGCGACCTCCTCGCCGTCGAGCGTCACGCGCACCTGGCCGGAGGGCATCGCTATGACGTTGACCTTCTTGCCTATGCAGGCGCGCGGGACCGACCATTGGCACCCGGCCGCGCGCACCAGCATGGTGGCGGGCACCTTCTGCACGCTGACGTTGCCGACCATCTCCTGCAGCGCGCGCAGGTTCCCGATGGGGCGCAGGTGCTCCTTCTCCTTCATGAACAGCACCGCCGGCGGCAGGCCCGTCGTCTCGTTGGGCTCGGCGTTGCTGCGCGCCTCGATGCGCGCGATCGCGTCGATCAGGCCCTGCTCGCCCTCGAAGTCGTGGTTGTAGGCCAAAAGCCTGTTCACGAAGCGGTTGGAGCTCTCGTCCTTGCCCTTGGTCTGCGGGGTCGACACCCTGCACAGCTTCAGCTCGAAGCCCGCCTCCCTGGCGAAGCGCCACGCGCGCTCGGACTTGACGCGCTTGCCGCCGGAGAACGTGACCAGCGCGCCCATGTTGTCGGTCACGGCCTCCTCGGGCATCCCGCCGAAGCGCGTGAACGTGGCCAGCAGGCAGGCGAGCAGGTCGTCCTCGGTGCGGGTCCTGGAGTAGATGAAGCGGTGCGAGCGCGAGAAGCCCAGCACTGCGCTGAACACGTTGAACTCGAAGACCTCGCCGTTGACGTCGACCATCTCCAGGTCCTCCTTCCAGTCGAACTGCAGCTGGCGGCCCTCCGGCGTCTCGAAGCGGGGGTGGGCTTCGGGCTCGGAGCCGGAGGCGCACTCGATGCCGCGCTCCCGGCAGTACTTCGTGAACGCCCCGTACTTGGGCAGCCCCGCGTCGGGGTGCCGGTCGAGCAGGAACTCGTGTATGGCCTTCTTGGTGACGCCCGGCATCGCGGCCTTGCGCTCTATCACGTCCCTGAACTCGTCGAACCCGCTGCCCTTGTCGCGCCTGCGGTCCTCGATCTCCTCTCCCCGGTCCCAGTACTTCGCGACCGTCTGCCTGTGCAGCCCGTACTTCTTGCCGACCTGCGTGAAGTTCGGCTTGATGCCGAGCTGCCTGTACATGTTCAGCTCTCCCATTACGTTCCTCTCCAATCGTGCTCCTTCCAACGGCTTCGCTGTCGGAAGTCAGCATATTTCCAGTAGCGCGATTGTCGAAAGTACGGTAGCGCCGCCGTCGAAAATGCAGTAGCGCAGTTGATGGGATGTAGTAGCCTAACTGTCGATTTTTATGGTAGCGGTATCACCAGAAGCGCGAGGGCAGCAGGGAGAGCGAGTATCTCGGCCAGGAGAAGGGCTCGCTCATCCCGCTGCCGGCGCACCCGTACAGGAT
>CACZNT010000023.1 GCA_902782635.1 uncultured Coriobacteriaceae bacterium | reverse complement strand
TCTCTTCGCGGCGTTCCGACGCGTTCGCGAGCAGGGCAGCGCCTTCGATGCGCCGGCTTTCTCGGCCGAGCTCATGCGTTTGGTGACGCAGGGGCTTTCAGGTGCAGGGTAGGATCAGATGGGACAGCGAGTTACCTGTTCCCATCGTCCCAAGCCAGATCGGGGCTGGCCGTGCCGCCGCCAGCTCCTCCTCGGTGGGCTCCTCCGGCACGATAGTCCTGCTGTAGGCGCGCAGGCCCAGCGCCACGACCACCATGAGCGCGAACGCAAAGACCACCGAGCAGGTCGTCTTCGGTGGCGGCAACATCCACTGCATCACGCAGCAGGAGCCCGAGGCGTAAGTCCCTTGGGTGACGCGACCCACATGTCGTGACGTTTGCAGGCGGGCTCGCTCGGTCGGGCCCGCCTGTGCACTCGCCAGGCAGACGAGGAGGACGCATGGCCTCGGCGTACGGATGGCTTTCCCTCATACCACCCATCGTGGCGATAACGCTCGCCATCCGCACCCGGAAGGCGGTGCCGTCGCTTCTCGCCGGCGTGTTCATCGGCTACTGCATCTACGTGTGGTTTGCCCCGGACAAGTCGGCGCTCGTGGTGTCCAATCCCGTGCTCGGGCCGTTCTACGAGACCATCAACGCGCTGCTCGCGAGCTTTGCCGACCCCGAGGCCATCACGCTCTTCGCCTTCATCGGAATCCTGGGCGGCATCGTGCAGATCCTCGTGGCGGCGGGCGGCGCCGAGGCCTTCGCCCGCTGGTCGGAGGCGCATATCCGCACGCGGCGCGGCGCCCAGCTGGCCACCTTCGGCATGGGCATCTCCATCCTCATCGACGACTACTTCAACGCGCTCACCGTGGGCAATGTGATGGCGCCCATCGCCGACCGTCTCAAGATCAGCCGCGCCAAGCTCGCCTACAACATCGACTCCACCTCTGCGCCCGACACGATCCTCTTCCCGATGTCGAGCTGGGTGGCCACCTGCATCCTGATGATCAATCCGATGCTCGTGGAATACGGCTTCCCCGACACGGGGTTCAGCGCCTTCCTCAAGACGCTGCCCTACAACTACTACTCCTGGCTCACGCTGCTCTTCGTGATCCTCGTCTCGTGGTGGGACATCAACATCGGGCCGATGGCGGGCTTCGAGCGCTCCGCGCGCGAGGGCAACGACGTCACCCGGCGCGACGCGGAGGGCGAGGCGACGGCCAGGAAGACGTCGGGCAAGGCCCGCGCATCCGACCTCATGCTGCCGATGCTCGCGCTCGCCGCCCAGGCCGTGATCTTCATGCTGGGCACGGGCGGCTTCTTCTCCGGCGCGGGGCTGGTCGAGGCCATGCAGGCGGCCGACTCCACGCTCGCGCTGGTGTACGCCGGCGTCGGCACGCTCATCTTCGTCTTCGCGCTCTACATCCCGCGCGGCCTCATGACGGCCGACGAGTTCTCCGCCGCCTTCATGGAGGGCTTCAAGGACATGATCGAGGCCATGTCGATGCTGCTTCTGGCCTGGACCGTCTCGCGCGTGATGGGTGACGAGGTGCTCGCCACCGGCCCCTTCGTGGCAAGCCTCGTGCCGGCCGAGACCCCGGCGCTCATCCTGCCGCTGGTGATGTTCATCGCCACTGGCGCCATCGCCTTTACGACGGGCGTGTCCTGGGGCGCGATGGCCATCATGGTGCCGCCGTCGATTGCCATCTGCGCGCACGTGGCGCCCGAGATGATCTCCATCGCGCTGGGCGGCGTGTTCGCCGGCGTCATCTTCGGCGACCACTGCTCGCCGCTCTCCGACACCACGATCCTCTCCTCGACGGGTGCCGGCTGCGACCACATCGAGCACGTCCGCTCGCAGCTGCCCTACGCGCTCACCTCGGGCGCCGTCTCGTGCGTCACCTTCGTGGTAGCCGGCGTCACGCGCAACCCGTGGGTGTCTATCGCCTTCGGGATCGCGCTCATGTGGGTGACGGCATTCGCCTTGCACAAGCACTCCGAGCGACAGGAAACCGCCTATCAGCGGTCTAAACTCGAATAAACGGGTGGCTCGCGACCGCTGTCCATATACTCGGAATCGGGAATAGATGCCGCCCGAGCGGACGGCATTGCATGGTAGGCCAAGAGAAGGGAGCCAACCGAATGGAAAAGAAAGGATTGTCGTTCTTTACGATCATCTCTACGGTGATCTGCGTCGTCTTCGTGTGCGAAGCCGCCGCGCCTGCTGCTGCCATTGGCAACCAGCAGTTCTTCTAGTGGATCTTCCTGATCATCACCTTCCTCGTGCCCTACGGCCTGGCCGTGGCCGAGCTCGGCACCGCCTACGAGAGTGACGGTGGCATCATCGACTGGATCCGCGATGGCTTGGGTGACAAATGGGCCGCGCGCGCCGCGTACTACTATTGGGTGAACTACCCGTTCTGGATTGCGTCGCTGGCAACGCTCTTCCCCTACATCATGACGATGATCTCGGGCTACACCATCGACTTCGAGGCCAACATCTGGGTAACGCTCGCCATCGAGCTGGCGTTTACCTGGATCGTCACCTTCATGGCGTTCTCGCCGGTGGCCGATTCCGAGTGGGTTCTCAACGGCGGCGCCATCATCAAGGTGGCCGTGGCCGTGCTCGTGGGCTGCGTCGGCATCTGGTACGCAAGCAAGAACGGCTTTGCCTCCGACATGAGCCCCAAGACCTTCCTGCCCGACCTTTCCGGCGGTAATGCGCTTGGTTACCTGTCGGTTATCATCTTCAACTTCATGGGCTTCGAGGTCATCTGCACCATGGCCGACGACATGCAGAATCCCAAGCGTGACATCCCCCGTGCGGTCATCCTGGGTGGCGCGGCCATCGCCGTCATCTACCTGTTCGCCGGCTTCGGCATCGGTGCGGCCAT
>CACZNT010000022.1 GCA_902782635.1 uncultured Coriobacteriaceae bacterium | reverse complement strand
GCAACTCACCCACAAGAGCCCTGCTCAGCAGATGGCCGAAATCAGCTCGAAGGGCTCGTCACCGTCCTCTCCGCCACGCGTGGCACCCACCTCGCGGGCAAGCTCGCGCATGGACCGTGACGGCGGCACCGAGGCCTTCGCGAGGAGCTCGTTCGCATAGCCCTCATACGCGGCCCGCGCATCCAGGATGCGGCCCTGCCGGGCGAACGCGCGCATCAGCAGCGCCGTCGCATCCTCCCGCAGGGGATCGACGCGCCGCGCGGAGCGGGCGAACCACACGGCCCGCTGCACCGAGTCGAGCTCGAGCGCGCATTCGGCGCCCGTCACCATGCAGTCGACGTAAAGCTCGCGCAGCTCGCTGCGGCGGGCGACGATGGGCTGCGAGTTCTCCGCAATCGGGATGTCGAGGTCGCCCCGGTAGAGCGCCTGGATGGCCTCGCAGCACTTCATGACGGCGAGGTCGCCGCCCTCGCGCGCGAGCACCTTGACGGCCAGCTCCTCGAGCTGGTCGACGTCGCAGCGCACGTAGGCCATGTCCAGCATCAGCTCCTCCTTGCCGAGCAGGTACTGCGGCCCCGTGCTCGTCTGGCCGATGGTGCGGCGTATCGAGCTGACGGCTGAGTAGACGTTGTTGCGCCCGCGCATGTAGTCGAGCTCCGGCCAGAGCATCTCGATGGCCTCGGCGCGGGACAGCTTGTGGCCATGCGCGATGCACAGCGCCGCCAGCAGCGCGCGTGCCGACCCGCGGCCCCACATCGCGAGCGGGATCTGCTCGCCGCCCAGGCGCACGTCGAAGCCTCCCAGGAGCCTCACCTCGAGGAGGTCGACGGACGGGGCGAGGTCGTCGCGCTCGACATGGACCTCCTCGCGGGCACGTGGCGTCAGGCGCGCCGCGCGCCTCCACGTGGCCGGCAGGACGACGCCCAGGGCGACCGAGGAGCTGCCCAGGTGATGCAACGCGAGGTCGAGGAGGACCTCCGCGCCCACGGGAGGGCCGGCGGCGGGCAGGCGCTGCGCCTCCTGGAAGAGGGCCGCCTCGTCGTCGCTGACGCATGCGCCCATGACGCCCGCCAGCTCCTGCCAGCCGCGCGGTAGGGCGGCCTGCACGTTGATGGGCGCCACGACCTCGCCGAGCGGCTTTGAGCTGAGCGCGTCGACAATCTGGGCCAGCATCTGCAGGAATGGTGCGCCCACCTCCGCAGCGAGGCGGCCGGCCTTCAGGCAGCGCAGGTGGGCGCGCAGGTAGGACGCGCGGCGCATGTCCATGATGGCGGCGATGCAGCCCATCGCGCACAAGAGCAGCTTGTCCCCGCGCTGCTCCGCCCTCAGGAGGCAGCGCTCCTGGCCCTCGACCTCCGCCTCCCTGCTCGAGAGCGCCTGGAAGGCGGCCAGGAAGTCGAGGTGGTAGAGGGCGAGGTCCTCGAGTCCCATCCTGCGCAGGAGCTCCGCCGCAGCATAGTCGGGGCCGCCATCCTGCCCAATCCCCTCCCCCATCAGGACGTCCAGGCACTCGGCATCGGCGAGGAGCAGCGTCTCCGACAGGCTCCTGCTCCCGGACCCGAGCCGCGCCCCCAAAAGCTCGTCATATGCCTCGCGAAACCTCCCCTGCACCATGAGAGCCCTGATGATGACGTGGCGCCTGAAGCGTGAGGAGGCGTCCTGCGCGGGCCCGATGGGCGCGCTCATGTGGACGGCGCGCCTGTTGGCGAGGCACGCACGGTGGAGGTCGTCGAGCAGCGCGAGCTGGTCCTGCTGCAGCGACGAGCTGGGCTTGGGGAGCCTAGCGAGCAGATCAGCGCAGGCATCCTCGTCGCCGTCGAGCGTGGCGAGCGCAGCGCGCGCCACGAGCTCGGGATGGGATTGCGCATCACCCTCGGCATAGCCCGCCGCATCGCGCACCAACCCCACGTGCCCCGCGTCGAGGTAGCGCATGGCCCGCGGGAGGACGAGGCGTGCGCGCTGGGCGGGATCCGAGAGCATCGCGCAGGCAAACCCCGCGCGTCCGAAGTCGTCGCGCAGCACGAGCAGCTCCACCGCCGACTCCACCACGTCCTGGTAGTCGGCCGCAAGCTCGCGCAGCACCTCCCTGCAGGCGGGAGAGGACGCCAAGTGGGCCCAGCCCGCCAGGGAAAACGAACCGCGCGTGATGTCGATGCCGAAGAAGGGCTCGTCTGCCGCGATGTCGAGGGCGAGCTCGCCTGCGAGGCCGCTCTCGTCCTCCAGGTCCTCGATCCGTCCGCGCCCCAAGAGCAGCATGAGCAGCCTGAGCCTGCGCTCGTCGTCCATGATCGAGCTCCTCATAGAGGCCGCTATCTGCCTGCGCAGCTCGGCGTCGTAGATGCTCGGCGAGCCCATGCCTGCCACCGTCGCGGCGATGCTCTCGGCATCCGTCTTTGCCAGCGCATCGACGAGGGCGGGCACGCCGCAGGTGAGCGCGAACGCCTGTGGCCATGCGACGTGCACGCCCCATGAGGGTAGCTCGGCCTCGCTTACGCGTAGGCGCACGGCACGCATGATGGCCGCGGCCGTCCCGAGGTCATCGAGGGCCTGCGCGGCCTCGGGGCGCAGGGTAATGACGAGCGGGCACCCCGCGCGAACGAGCTTGGCGACCGCCCGCTGGAAGCGCCGGAGGTCGTGCTCGTCGAGGGGCGGCACGTCCTCCACGATGGCCGCGACATTCTCGCCGTTGCCCCGGGCCACCACGAGGCTGCGGGAGAAGCGCGTGAGCCGCTTGAGCTCGTCATCGGCGGTGCCATCGCCCAGGCGCAGCATGCGGACGTCGCGGCCCATCTGCGTTTCGCTCGTGGCGATCTGCGCGGCCAGGGAAGACTTCCCCATGCCCGGGCCTGCGCAGAGCACGAGCACGCCGCGCGAGGCGAGCAGGTCGACAGCCGCCTGGACGAGATGCGGGCGCGCGACCATCTCGGAGGCCAGCGCGGCCAGCTCGATCCTCGAAGCTCGCATCCTGCCCAGTCCCGATGCCGTCTTTCGCTTCGCGCACATCCTCGCCACTCCCCTCGTCAGCTACCCGTCGAACTAGCGCAAGCCACGGCCCGTCTCACTAGGGTTGCGTCGACTGCCCGCGGGCCGTAGGAAGGCACACGCTATCACCGCGATTTCGCGTTCTTCGCCCCCTGACGGCGCGAAGCGATAAAAGGTTCGATTTATATAAGGTGATGTTAATTTTCACGTTTGAGATCACAGTACTTTTGCATATTTCCGCTTGGTCAAACGTCGTCTGTGTGGCTTTGTGCATAAAGAGCCCGATTTCTAACACCGGCATGTCCGAGTTGCGTCGTTTTCCCGCCGGCGAGCGGCAGGAAAGGGGCCGCGAGCGAATCGTCTACCATGGGGTCAACAACCGAAGGAGGAGGTCTCATGCCCGTCATCCGCACCTACGCGTCAACGCCCATCCCACCCGAGGCCCGCGAGTCGCTGAAGGCCACCTGGGGCAAGGCCATCGAGGCCGTGCCGGGAAAATCCGAGCAATGGCTCATGTGCATCTTCGAGGGCGACGTTCCTATGTACCACGCGGGCACCGATGACGAGCCCGCCGCCTTCGTCACCGTGGACGTCTTCGCGCGCTCCGAGGTGGACCCGGCCGCATGGCAGCAGATGACGCCGCAGATATGCGACGCCCTCCACGATGAGCTGGGAATCGACCCGGCACGCATCTACGTTCGCTATGCAGCCGGCCCGGACTTCGGCTGGAATGGGATGAACTTCTAGCCCGCGAACCCTACGATGCTCTCGCTTCCCTTAGCGTTGCCCTTGGGGGCGCGCTAGCGGAAGCCAGAGGGGCGGGTGTCATCCCGAGCGAGCGAAGCGAGTCGAAGGATCCCCTGCAGCTGGGGAAGGGCGAGGTCCTTCGACTACGCGCCT
>CACZNT010000021.1 GCA_902782635.1 uncultured Coriobacteriaceae bacterium | reverse complement strand
TGGAGCTCTCGACGTCCTTGCCCGCGACCATCATGAGGTCGGCGAGCTCGTCGATGACGATGACGAAGTAGGGCATCTTCTCGGGCGGATGCTCCATCTCGCTCGCCTTGCCGCGCTCGATCGAATTGTTGAACGAGCCGATGTCGCGCACCTTGTAGTGCTCGAACACCTTGAGGCGGCGCTCCATCTCGGTGACGCCCCACTGAAGCGCGCTCGCGGCCTGGCGCGGCTCGGTGACCACCGGCACGTAGAGATGCGGCAAACCCGCATAGCCGGTGAACTCGACGCGCTTGGGGTCGACCATGATGAGGCGCACCTGCTCGGGCGTCGCGCGCATGAGCATGGACACGATCATGGAGTTGAGGATGACGGACTTGCCGGATCCGGTGGTGCCGGCCACAAGGATGTGCGGAAGTCCAGCCAGATCGGTCACGATGGGCTTGCCCTCGGCGTCGCGACCGATGGCCACCTCGAGCGGACCGCCCTGCGCATAGGGCAGGACGTCACCCAGGCGCACCGACTCGCGCTCGTCATTGGGGACTTCGATGCCCACGAGGGAGGTGCCGGGGATCGGGGCGAAGATGCGCACCGACTTCGCAGCGAGCGAGAGGGCGATGTCGGCCTCGAGGTTCGTGATCTTGCTCACGCGCTCGCCCTCGCCCGGGGCGATCTTGAAGGTGGTGACGGAAGGTCCTGCCACCCAGCCCTCGACGCGGCTGGTGAGGCCGAACTCCTCGAGCGTTGCCTGCAGGCGGCGCGCCGTATTGGCGAGCTGCTCCTTGTTGCCCGCGGCTCGACCGGAATTGGGGTTCGAGCCGAGGATCGAGAGCGGAGGGAGCTTGAGGGTGTCGGAGCCCTCGCCCGGGCGCTTCGCGGGCGCGGGCGCCTCCTGCTTGGGGGCCTTCGACTTGGAGCCCTTCGCCTTGGAAGGCTTCGCGCGCTTGGGGGCTTCATCCTGGTCGTTCGAGAGGAAGTCGGGCACCTGGCCGCGACGCTCCGTGGGCGGATCCTGATAGCGCTCCTCGTAGCCCTCCTGGACATACTGCTCGGCGCCCTCGCCGCCCATGGAGGCCACGAGCTGGTCGCGCAGGCCGGCGGCACGCTTGAGGACGCTCGTCTTGCGCTGCCCGATGAAGGTGGTGGCAGGCTCGACGCCTGCCGGCTGGCCCTGCGGAGCCTGGCCGGGACGGTAGGCTCGCTCGGCATAGGCCTCGGGGGCTCCGGGGACGCGGCTCTCGAGGAAGCTCTCGCGCGCCGCTTGCGCCCTGCCCTGCAGGCGCTCGACGAGGCCCGAGATGGAGAGGCCGCACACGACCATGCCGATGATTGCGAGGCCCAAAAGCAGGACGAAGCCCACCATGCGCCCCACGAGCACGAGCAACGTCCAGGCGATGCCGGCGCCCACGTAGCCGCCCGCAGATGCGAGGTTGAGACGGTCGAAGACGAGGTCGGGATTGGCGTCTGCGCCCTCCACGTTGAGCGAGAGCATGGCGAGGACCGCTATGACGACGATGGTGAGGCCGATGGCCGCACGAGCCGAGAGCGGATCGTCAGATGCCATGAAGAAGGTGATGGAGAAGGCGAAGAGCGCGAAGGGGATGAGCAGCGCGCCGGCCCCGAAGCCCAGGATAAGGGCCTGCCCCACCGCATGGGTGACGATTGCAGAGCTCGGGGATACGAGGGAGATGAGGAGCGCCACCGCCAGGACGGCGATGACGACGCCCACGAGGTCGTTGCGGGCGCTCTCCCCCACGACCGTACCCTTGCCCGGAGTGCGGCTCAGCTGCTTCTGCGCAGCCTTCTGCCGCGACGTCCTGGCTCCTCCCGCAGACTTTGCCCTGCCCTTCGCCATCGCTAGACCTCCAGCACCACGGGAATGACCATCGGCCGGGTATGGGTCTTGTTCCAGAGGTAGTTCGACAGTGCGTTGCGCGCGGCCTTGCGCAGGGCGCCCATGCTTGCACCCTGCGCGTCATCCCCCGCAAGTGCCTTGCGCACGACGTCCTGCGCGCCGGAGATGGTCTCCTCGTCGTTTGCGAAGGAGACGCCGCGGCAGGTGATGTCGATCGCGTCGATGTGGTGCTTGCGCCTGCTGTACGCGATGACGCAGGTGACGATGCCGTCCTCGGCGAGGCGCTGGCGATCGCGCAGCACGCCGGGCTCGGTGTCGCCCACCTGGATGCCGTCGACGTAGATGATTCCCGAGTCGACCGACGCACCGCGCCTCACGCGGCCGCCCGACATCTCGAGGGAATCGCCGTTGTCGACGATGAAGATGTTCTTGCGCGGGATGCCCATCTGCTCGCCGAGCGCCGCATGGGCGCGCAGGTGAACCGCCTCGCCGTGGACCGGCATGAAGTAGCGAGGCTTGGTCATGGCGAGCATGAGCTTGAGCTCCTCCTGGCTGCCGTGACCAGAAACGTGGACGAGGGCGTTGGACTTGTCCCAGATGGCGCAGCCGACCTTCGAGAGCGCGTTGATGATGCCCTGGACCGACTTCTCGTTTCCGGGAACCGGCGTCGCAGAGATGATCACCGTGTCGTGCTCGTTGATCGAGAGCGACTTGTGCTCGCCGGTTGCCATGCGGGAGAGCGCCGAGAGCGGCTCGCCCTGGCTTCCGGTGCACAGCACGACGATCTTCTCGTCGGGGATGTCGTTCACATCGTAGGCGTCGATGATGTTGGAGTCGGAGATCTTGAGGTAGCCGAGCTGGCGCGCGATCTTGGTGTTCATCACCATCGAGCGGCCCGTGACGACCACCTTGCGACCCACGGCCACCGATGCGTCGCACACCTGCTGGAGGCGGTGGATGTGGCTGGAGAAGCTCGCCACGAAGACGCGGCCCGGGGCGTTCTTGATGATGTGACGCAGCGCCGCGCCCACGGCCGCCTCGGAGGGCGTGAAGCCGGGGTTGGTGGCGTTGGTCGAATCGGAGAGCAGGAGGTCGACGCCCTGCTTGCCGAAGCGGTTGATGGCGTGGTAGTTGGGCGTGACGCCGTCGATGGGCGTCTGGTCGAGCTTGAAGTCGCCCGTGTGGAGGACCGTGCCGGCGGGGGTTTTGAAGAACACGCCGAACGCCGCGGGGATGGAGTGGGTCATCGAGAAGAACGTGATGGAGAGCTCGCCGAGCTTGACCGTCTGCCCGTTGGTGACCTCGCAGAGGGTG
>CACZNT010000020.1 GCA_902782635.1 uncultured Coriobacteriaceae bacterium | reverse complement strand
GCACGCGAAGCAGACGGCTTTTCCTGGCGGCCAAGAGCCAACACCCCCAACAGCTGATGCGCCGCGGCCGGCGCCTTCCATCGGCTAGATTCTATCCCATGCACCCTCTGATAATGCCTGCGTCCCGCTGCGTGCGGGCTCGCCCTGCGCAGCCCGCTGCCCATAAGCTGAAACCACCATGAAACACTGGTGTGAGACAGTGCAGGCAAGATGCGGTCATTGTGCCGCAACCGGGCGAGTGGAGGACTCATGACTCACGAGCAGAACGTCGATTTCGTGCTGCGGACGGTGGAGGAGCGCAACATCCGCTTCGTCCGCCTGTGGTTCACCGACATCCTGGGCAACCTCAAGTCGTTCTCCATCTCTCCCGAAGACCTCGAGCAGGCCTTCGACGAGGGCATCGGCTTCGATGGCTCGGCGGTGGATGGCTTCGCTCCGCTGCAGAAGTCCGACATGCTGGCGTTCCCCGACCCCGAGACGTTCCAGATTCTTCCCTGGCGCCCCTCCGGCTCGGGTGACGCGCGCATCATCTGCGACATCAAGACGCCCAAGCGCGAATCGTTCGCCGGCGACCCGCGTGCCTGTCTCACCCACGTCTTCCGCGAGGCCGACCGCAAGGGCTACCTGCTCAACGTGGGCTCCGAGATCGAGTACTTCATCTTCGAGAACGACCACGACCCCGTCCCGCTGGACAACGCCGGCTTCTTCGACCTCACCTCATCCGACTCCACCTTCGAGCTGCGCCGCGACACCATGCTGATGCTCGAGCGCATGTCGATTCCGGTGGAGAAGAGCTATCACAGCGGCGCACCCTCCCAAAACGGCGTCCAGCTGCGCTATGCCGAGGCCCGCACCTGCGCCGACAACCTCATCACGGCGCGCCACATCATCAAGCAGGCCGCCTTCGCGCAGGGCGCCTTCGCCTCGTTCATGCCCAAGCCGCTCGCCGGCATCCCGGGGTCGGCGCTCTTCCTGCACCAGTCGCTCTTCGACCACGAGGGCAACAACCTCTTCTGGGCGGAGAAGAGCGACTCGAACATGCAGACGCACCTCTCGGAGCTCGCCGTGCACTACGTGGCCGGACTGCTCAAGTACGCACCGGAGTTCATGCTGGTGACCAACCCCACCGTGAACTCCTACAAGCGCCTCGTCCCCGGCGGGCAGGTGCCCACGCACGCCACCTGGGGCAGGAGGAACCGCTCGGCGCTCGTGCGCATCCCCACCTTCAAGCCCGGAAAGACGCTCGCCTACCGCGTCGAGCTGCGCAATCCCGATCCCACGGCAAACCCATACCTGGCCAACGCCGCCACCCTGGCGGCCGGTCTCAAGGGCGTCGAGGAGGGCCTCGAGCTGCAGAACGAATCGACGCTCGAGGACGCGAACCTGAGCGAGGCCGAGCTCGCGGCAAAGGGCATCGAGAGACTCCCGCGCGACCTCGGCGAGGCCATCGACGCGTTCGAGGCCTCGGAGCTCATGCGCCAGACCCTCGGCGAGCACATCCACTCCTACCTCCTCGCGGAGAAGAAGCGCGAATGGGCGGACTACTGCGCGGCCGTCACCGAGTGGGAGCGCGAGCACTACTACGCCGGCTTCTAGGCGTCGTACCTTTCGCGATGAGTCAGTGGGGACGTAGCCAATTGACTCATTCTCGGTCCGCATGTCGAGAATGAGTCAATTGGCTACGTCCCCACTGACTCATCGCGAGGAAATCAGTCGTAGATCGACTCCGTCCCGTACTCAAGGACGGCGCCGGTGTTCGCGTCGATCTCGAACTCGTACTCCGTGGCATCTACGACGAAGTCGACCTGGTAGCTGGCTATGCCGTCGTCGTAGTCGAATTCGACCGACGTGAACGTCGCGTCTGCCTCGGAGACCTTCGCCGTCTCCAGGGCAATCCTCTTGGCATCGTCCTGCGTGAGCGCCACGTCGGAGGGCGTCAGCGGAGCTATGGGGGAGGGCACAGCGGCATTCTGGGTTGCGCTCGGCGCGCCCTCGGCGCCTGCCATGCGGCCCTCGATCTCGTGGTCGTAGGAGAGGATCGACCCGTCAGCCGCGCTGATCTCGTAATCGTATTCCTCGGTGCCCCGATAGAACTCGACGTCGTACACGCCGCGCCCATCGTCGTAGTCGGGGACGGCGTAGATGAAGGTCACGTCGCTCTCCGCGAGTCCGGCGTGCTCGAGCGCTATGGCCTGGGCCTCCTCGGCGCTGATGGCCGCCGCAGAAGCCGCGGCTGTCGGGGTGGTCTGCAGGGCCTCCGCGTTGCCCGCGTTGTCGGCCGCAGGTACGTTGGCCGCGCATGCCGTCGTCAGCGCCAGGGCGGCTGCGGCAAGGGCGATCGTCATGTGGCGTCTCATCATGGGCTCCTCTCGCCAGACGGAGTACCTCATGATGGATTATCCCCATGCTCGCTTAAAAATCGCCTAAAGGGGTGCGCACATGCCCTCGACGGGCGCCAGACGGCGCGAAGGGCTAGCGCAGAGCGCCCACCGCGCCGAAGATGCCGCTGCTCAGCAGGCCCATGATGATGCCGGCCGCGAGTACGCCGCAGAGGACGGCGAGGACGCTCTTGCGAAAGCCGAGCTCGAGGATGCTCGCGGCGAGCGTGCCCGTCCAGCCGCCCGTGCCCGGCACGGGGATGGCCACGAACAGGAAGAGCGCGATGAAGGCGCCATGCTCGCCGGCCGTCTCCATGAGCTTGCGGCCGCCCTTCTCGCCCTTTTCGAGGCAGAACTTGAAGAAGGGGCCTATCACCGGCTTGTCTTTGCCCCACAGCAGCACCTTGTGCGCGAACAGGTAGATGAAGGGGATGGGCAGCATGTTGCCGATGATGCAGACGATGTAGGAGGGGAGGAGGGGCAGGCCCATTGCCTGCGAGACGGGGATTGCCCCGCGCAGCTCGATGAGCGGAACCATCGAGATGAGCGCGATCCAGAGGTATTTGCGCAAGTCAGTCATAGGGGACATAATAGCGGAGATGGCCGGCTGCGGGGAGCGCGACGGCCAGTCTCCACGTATGTCAGCGCACTCGCGACTGCCGCGTACTGCGCAAGTCTGGGATGGATGGGACGTCGCAGGCGGGCCATTGGCGCCCGCGCCTTCAGCATCAGATGCGCCCGACTCCCGCCCTTCCTTCAGGAAAACGCATCTGCTGTAAACGCATCGCGTCTTATGCGAAAGAACTGGGTTATTTATTTCGTTTATGCAACTAAGTGCGGTGCGCCAACGTTCTTGTGACACCATTGCCAGGATGCAAGCTCGTTGACTCCGGAAGGTGCTCATGAGACACGATGAAAACCGGGGGCTTTCGCGGCCCCTCATCATGCTGCTGGCAAGCTGTTTGTTCGCCGCATGCCTGGCGATGATGCCCAGCTCGCCCGCATACGCCCTCTCCACCGACAAGGCCACGGCTCGTCCCAATTCGCAGAGCGGCGACGAGCTCATCGGAGGCCGTGCCACCCGCCTCACCTGGGAGGGCACGGTGGGCCAGGACGAGGAGGTGTCCTCGGTCACGCTCCAGCTGGCGGAGGGCTCCAGCTTCGACGCGTCCACCACGCGCATCACCGTGCTCGAGGGCCTGAGCCGCATCAACGTCGAGGGCGAGGCTGTGCCGAGCGGCACCAGCCTCACGGTGAGCTTCTCCGAGCCCATTCCCGCGGGATCGCTCCTGCGCCTCGAGGTGTCGGACATGTCGTTTCCCGATGCCGGCGGCGAGTATGCCGTGGGAGGCAGCTACGAGACCGCCGACGGCAGCTCCCTCGAGCTCGAGGAGTCCAAGCCCATCGCCGTCATCTCCAACACGCGCGTCCAGGCCATCGTGAACTGGCTTGACGAGCAGCCGTGGGTGGAGGCGTGGAACTCCGTTCCCTTCCTGGGCATGTTCCTCAAGCCCCAACTGCTCGTGAGCTCGATGGCGACGCTCTCGGGCGGATGGCTCCTTTGCCTGCTCATCGTCATCGCGGCCTACCCGTTCGCGATCCTGCTGGGCCTGGCCTTCGCCTTCATGAAGATGTCCAAGCACGCCATCCTGCGCGCCATCGCCACGGTCTACATCAACGTGCTGCGCGGCACGCCGCTCTTCCTGCAGATCTACATCATGTTCTTCGGCCTGCCCATGATGGGCGTCAACATCGACAACAACATCCTGGGCGTGGCCGTCATCGCCATCAACTCGTCCGCGTATCTGGCAGAGATTTTCCGCGCCGGCATCGAGTCGATCCCCGCCGGCCAGTACGAGGCCGCGGCCAGCCTGGGCATGAACCGTGCGCAGACCATGGTGAACATCATTCTCCCGCAGACGCTGCGCCGGGTGCTGCCTACCATCACCTCCGACTTCATCACCTCCTACAAGGACACCTCGCTGCTCTCCAGCGTGGGCGTGATGGAGCTCATGATGTTCGCGAAGAACGCGGTGACCGTGGCAGGCAACATCACGCCCTACGTCTCGGCCGCCATCTTCTACCTCATCGTCACGCTGCCGCTCATCAAGGTGGTCTCCATCGTGGAGGAGCGCCTGGGCCGCGCAGAGCACGGGCACGGCGCGCGCCCCAAGGCCGACGTCGCGATGGCCGCGCCGCTTGCCGTCTCCGGAATGCCGCAGGGAGGTATCGCAGATGCCAGCTAAGCGAATGCAGGCGAACGTTCCGCAGGTTCCCCCTGCGCTCGATGCCGACGAGGCCGCGCGCCTCGCCTATGCCAACGACCGCGACCTCTCCGCCCACCACTTCCAGGAGGGCGAGCACCCCATCGTGCGCATCGAGCACCTCAACAAGGCCTTCGACGACAACGTCGTCCTGCGCGACGTGAACCTCACCGTCTGGCCGGGCGAGATCGTGGTGGTGCTGGGGCCCTCGGGCTCGGGCAAGTCGACGATGCTGCGCTGCATCAACCTGCTGGAGACGCCCACCGCCGGCCACATCCTGGTCAACGACTTCGAGGTGACGGGGGCGAGCACCGCCGACGTCAACAAGCACCGCGAGAAGCTGGGGATGGTGTTCCAGAGCTTCAACCTCTTCCCGCACCTCACCGCCCTCGAGAACGTCACCATCGGGCAGGTGAAGGTCCTCAAGAAGGACAAGGCCGCGGCCGAGGCGGAGGCGCGCCTGCAGCTCGAGGCGGTGGGGCTGGCCGACCGCGCCGACTACTACCCCTCGCAGCTCTCCGGCGGCCAGCAGCAGCGCGTGGCCATCGCACGCGCCGTCGCCATGCACCCGGACGTCCTCCTCTTCGACGAGCCCACGAGCGCGCTCGACCCCGAGCTGGTGCGTGGCGTGCTCGACGTGATGCGCGACCTGGCCAAGAACGGCGACATGACGATGATCGTTGTCACCCACGAGATGGGATTTGCCCGTGACGTGGCCGACCGCGTCGTGTTCATGGAGGACGGCGTGGTGGTGGAGCAGGGCCTGCCCGAGCGGGTCTTCGACCATCCGGCCAACGAGCGCACGGCGGCCTTCATCGGCAACATCCAATAGCCGCCTGCCGCCCAAGGCGCGCGCACATACCTGAAAAACCGACGCCGTTCGTCGACTGCTTTCTGCCGTCTGCGCTATACTTCTTGCAATAATTACGAGATGGTTTCGAACTGCGTACGAAGAATGGGGAAGGGGACGCGGGTGCATCACAGGAACATCCTGTACATCTCCCGGAGCACGCGGCACCACGATAGGATGCGCGAGATGTCGCATTCCATCGACGTGTCCATCCTGCTGTCGACGCCCGATACCTTCGCCCAGGCCATCAACTCCGGCCATACCTTCAATCTCGTGCTCGTCGACCTCGACGGCATGGAGGAGTCGTTCCTCGAGAACGTCGACTCCTACGTGATCGAGAACGGCCTCATCCCCATGCTCTTCGTCGTGGACGAGGCCAAGCTGTCGTCGTTGCGCCTGCCCATCCAGGTGAAGAGCGACTTCGTGCTCTCGACGGCGGGCAAGGCGGAGTTTGAGGTGCGCACCTCGCAGCTGCTCTGGCCCAGCGAGGAGAGCGCGCCGGCCGACATCGTCACCATCGACAACATGAACATCAACCTGGCCACCTACCAGGTGACGATCGACGACCAGCCGGTGGACCTCACGCTCATGGAGTACTCGCTGCTGTCGTTTTTGGCGACGCATCCCAGCCGTGCCTACTCGCGCGACACGCTGCTTCATCGCGTGTGGGGATTCGAGTACTGCGGCGGCACGCGCACCGTCGACGTCCACATCCGCCGCGTGCGCTCGAAGGTGGGGCCGCAGATTGCCTCGCACATCGTCACCGTCCGCGGCGTCGGCTACCTCTTCAAGCTCTAGGCTCACCAAAACCTGACAGATGACCGGGCAACTTGTCAGGTCGAAACACCTGACAGATGACCGGGAAACTTGTCAGGTTCTAAGGTTGGATTTAGGCATAACGGGGAACATACTCTGCGAGAGACTGGGCGCTTCTGGCGTCCTTCGGCTGTGGAGGGAATGACATGGCAGATATTGACGATATGCTTCCGAATGCCGATGAGGGTGCGGACATCCCCAAGGAGGGGTCTGTTGCCCCGGCGCCTGCCGCAGGCCAGGCCGGGCGGCCGGTGCCGCCTGCGGGCATGAGCGCGGTTCCGGCTCAGGTGCCGAGGATCCGCGTCGAGACCGGGGCGCAGCCCACGCAGGTTACCCCTGCCCAGGCCCAGCCCACGCAGGTGACGCCTGCCCAGGCCCAGCCCACGCAGGTGACGCCTGCCCAGGCCCAGCCCACGCAGGTG
>CACZNT010000019.1 GCA_902782635.1 uncultured Coriobacteriaceae bacterium | reverse complement strand
TCTGCATCACCTTCAACGGCCTCTCCAAGAGCCACATGATTGCCGGCTGGCGCATCGGCTGGATGTCCATCTCGGGCAACAAGCGCCTGGGCAAGGGCCTCATGGAGGGCATCAACATGCTCTCCAACATGCGCCTGTGCTCCAACGTGCCGGCCCAGTCCATCGTGCAGACCGCGCTCGGCGGACACCAGAGCGTGAAGGAGTACGTCATCGACGGCGGGCGCGTGCATCGCCAGCGCGACTTCATCTACGAGCGGCTCTCGGCCATCCCCGGCGTCGAGGTGGTGAAGCCCAAGGCGGCGTTCTACATCTTCCCGAAGCTCGACCCCAAGCGCTTCCACATCATCGACGACGATCAGTTCGCGCTCGACCTTTTGCAGGACAAGCGCGTGCTCGTGGTGGGCGGCAAGGGCTTCAACTGGGAGACGCCGGGCTACTTCCGCATCGTCTATCTGCCCAGGCGCACCATCCTGGGCGAGGCCGCCGACAAGATCGCCGACTTCCTCAGCTACTACCGCCAGTAGACGCGAAGGGGGCAGACATGGCAGACGACATCCGGAGGGAGCGCGTCGAGCGCGGCGAGGGGGCGCTGATCCGCGCGACGTCGTCGGTCGAGGAGTTTGCCCGCTCGCTTGACGCGTATCAGGCGGCGCAGGGCGATGTGGCCGCGGTGTCCGAGTACCTGGGCAGCGCCGAGTGGTTTGCCGATCGCGATGCCGATGCGGCAGGCGAGCTCGGCGAGGGCGTGCGCGCCGGCATCCTCTCCGAGGACCTGGGCTACGACCTCATCGTCGACAATCGTGAGCTGGCACTTCGCATGCTCGAGCTCGCCACCAAGATCCTCCGCGAGCTGTAGCATCGCCCTCATCAATGTAGTCACATATGTTATATTGTGCTCACATTGGTGAGAGGGGGACGGATGGGCGAGATGACGGTGGGTGTACGCGAGGCGAAGCGCAGCCTCAGCGCCCTCATGGCCCGCGCCAACGAATCCGGGGAGGCCATCACCGTACTCAAGCACGGGAGGCCCTGGGCCGTCATATCGCCGGCCGATGCGCAATCGCTCGAACGACGACAGAAGCGGGAGCGCCTGCGTCGCCTCACCAGGGAGATCGAGTCGACGAGGGACGAGGAGCCCTCGTGGGACGAGAGCGTCTCGGATGCCGAGCTTCTGGGCGAGGAGAGGATGAAGCGCTTTGGATAGGGTCCTCCTCGACACCAACATCGTCATCGACTACCTGAGCGCCACGAGGGAGCGGCACGATGATGCCGTTCTCCTGCTGGAGGGCCTGTTCGACTCGACGCGGATGGAGCCCTGCGTGCTCGCATCGTCGATCAAGGATGCGTACTACGTCATGTGCCGGCACTACGGGACGGAGCGCCTCGTGCGCATGCGCCTCGAGGGCTTCTGCGAGGTGGTCGACGTCGCCGACCTCGATGCGAGCTGCGTCCGCGCGGCGTTCTCCTCGCCCGAGCCAGACCTGGAGGATGCGATCGTCGGCGAGGCCGCTGCCGAGCTGGGAGCGCTCGCGATCGTCACCCGCGATGCGCGCGCATACGCGTCCTCATCCGTTCCCGCAATGGATGCCGTAGAGTTCAGACGCCGATTTGCCGACGCCCTCTGAGGCGCGGCGTGCCGCATGCCCCTACTAGCGAGGAGATCCCCATGGCTGACGAGAAGTTCGAGTTCCGCAAGATGCGCCGCTTCAAGCAGCAGCTCGAGCGCGAGGAGTGCGAGGCCATACTCGACGAGGCCCGGCGCGGTACGCTTGCGGTGATGGGGGAGGGCGGCTACCCGTACGCCATCCCGATGAACTTCGTGCGCGAGGGCGACAAGCTCTACTTCCACAGCGCGCGCGAGGGCCACAAGATCGACGCCATCACCGCCTGCGACAAGGCGAGCTTCGCCACGCACGACGACGGCGTACGCGAGGAGGGGCAGTGGTGGTACGTCGTGCGCTCCGTCATCTGCTTCGGGCGCATCCGCCAGGTGGAGGACCCAACGGAGATCGAACGCATCCTCTGGCTCTTCGGCGATAAGAACTCGCCCAATGCCGACTACACCGCCCACGAGATCGAGAAGGACGGCCCGCGCGTCGCCATCCTCGAGCTCGCGATCGAGCACATGACGGGCAAGACCGTCAACGAGCGCTGACCTGACAAAGGGGACAGTCCCTTTTGTCATGACAAAGGGGACAGGTCTTGTGACGCCTTGGGGACAGGCACCAAACTGTCTTATAGAATGTCAGTCGCAGGAACGGGTGAGCCGACCAAGGGGAAACGATGGCAAAGACGCCGCTTCGATACCAGGCCACGGAGTTTGACTGCGGCCCCACCGCCTTCCTCAATGCGGCCATGTTCCTGCTCGAGCGCAAGGAGATGCGCCCCGAGCTGCTTCGCATCGTCAACGCGGTGACGCTCGACCGCTACTTCATCGGCGGCGACCCGGCGCGGCGCGGCACCTCGGGCGAGGCGCTGCGCTTCCTCGCATCATGGACGAACGACGCCGCCGCCGAGACGGGTCTGCCCCTTCGCGCCCTCTACCTCTCGGGTGACGATCTCGGCCTGGGCTGCGGCCGCGTGCTCGACTGCCTGCGCGAGGGCGGTGCCGTGGTGCTGCGTTGCTGGCTCGGCGAAGACCACTACGTCACGATAACGGGCCTGGAGGGCAACCTCCTCAAGGTGTTTGACCCCTACTACGTGGCGCCGGGCGAGCCCGACTGGCTAGCATGGGCCGAGCCGGGCAGCGGCATCCAGGTGGTGGACGACGCGCCCTTCACGCACAACCGCCTCGTCGACGCCGGCAAGCTTGCGGTTGACGAGCGCGCGCACTACGCGCGTCCCTGTGAGACGGAGCCTCAGGCCGTCCTCATGTGGCGCGCGTAAACCTGTCCCCTTTGTCATGACAAGGGGGACTGTCCCCTTTGTCATATCAGACCTCGAAGAGGCTGGTGGCGCGATAGGCGGGGTCGTCGATGCGCGCGTTCACCTGCTCGGCGCAACTCACCAGCCAGGGGTCTGCCTCATCGACCAACCCCTCGCCAGCCAGCGCCTCGGCGATGTGGGCGCAGAGCGCCTCGATGAGCGCCGTCGTCCCCTCGATCTCGCCCGCTCTCCAGAGGGCGGCGATGCCGTCAAGCGCAAAGCGGGCCTCCTGGCCGAGGATTCCCAGCTCGCCAAGCATCTTGCTCGACCACTTGTAGAACGGCTTGTAGCGGCGTGCCAGCGCGAACACGATTTGCTGGATGGCGTCGGAGAAGGCCGCCAGCGCTGCCAGCGCCGAGAGCTCCTCGCCGCGCTTGGCCTGCCGCATGAGATTGTATTGACCGGACTGCGCCGCGACGAGACATCCGCGTGCGATCTTTCGCAGGCGAATGTCCTCGGGATAGTAGGCGAGCAGGCGGTTGCGCATCTGGGTGAACTCGCCGAGTCCATCGCAGAACAGCTCGCCGTTCGTTGCCGCGGCCAACGCGGTCTCGTCAAGCGATCGCCAGTCATCAAAGGTGCTCGGCATGTCGGCCTTGAGCAGCTGCTCATAGAAGCGCGTGATGGAAAAGACGCCCGTTCGGCGCGGTCGGGTCTCCGGGCGCGCCAGGCCGTCCAGGCCCCGTCGCTCGATCTCGGCATAGCGCAGCTGCAATTGCTGGCCAAAGGCGGCGTAGTCCACCGGCGCGAGCCAGACGCAGTATCCGGGGCCCCAGTCGTGGTCGCGGGAGGTGACGTCGTCGTAGCCAAAGCACTCCGACCCCTCGCCCACGAGCCCCGCCGCCGCGCGTTTCGCCAGGACGCTCATCTCGCCTGCGAAGAGCTCCTCGCGCGAGGCCTCCCAGAGGGCACGCGCCAGCTCGAGCCCCTTGCCGCTGGCCCCATCATTCATGTGCGAGCGCCTCCTCCAGCTCGCCCAGGCTCGCATGGCCGTATGCCCGCGCCTCATGGGCGACGATTTCCTCCTGCAGGTTCCTTCCCTGCTCGGCAGCCCTTTCGAAATGCGTGAGCATGAGCTCGAGCGTGCGCACGGAGTAGGTGAGCAGCTCGCCACGCGCGTAGGTCTCCTGGGAGGTCCGATCGGGCGCATCGTCTGCCGTCCGCAGCACGCGACCCCGGCTGGCCACGTGCGGCCAGCGCTGCGCCAGCTCCTCGGCCCACGTCAGCTGCAGGGCGATGATCTGCTCCACGAGCTCGGCCGCATGCGCGTCCACGGCGGGCAGCTCACCGCGAATCTGCTCGTACTCATCCGGATGGGTGCTGCGCATCATGTGCGCGTACTTGAGGGTGACGGGATTGAGCCCTGCGCGCTCCCAGGCGTCAAGATCGTCGAGCCAGCTGGCGAGCATCTCGTCCGTCCAGGCCGAGTACTGGGCCCTGCGCATGATCTCGAAGGTGCGGGGCATGTCCTGGCAGCGTGCCCGGCCGCCGATGTTGTCGACGTGCTGGAACAGCTCCCACTCGTGATTGACGAGCTGCGCGACGAGCTCTTCTCGCTCCATGGCGCTCCCTCCGATCCGTTCGGTAACTGTACCGTTTCGCATGTTGACCAATCTTGCGCATTAGGGTAAATGTAATGTAGAACATTTAAAGATGGTACGTATTTCGGAGGATATGACCATGGAGTACAGCACCCTGTTCGAGGACCTTCCCAAGGGGTCGCTCTCGCAGATCATCATCAACCGCATCACCGACGCCCTCATCTCCGGCGAGCTCAAGCCCGGCGACAAGATCCCCACCGAGACCGAGTTCAGCGAGAACCTCGGGGTGGGGCGCAATGCCGTGCGCGAGGCCATCAAGGTGCTCGAGGCGTTTGGCGTGCTCGAGATTCGCCGCGCCAAGGGAACGTACGTGGTGGAGGACTACAACGACCAGCTCCTGAACCCGCTCATCTACGGCCTCATCCTCTCCGAGCGCTCGATGGACGAGCTGCTCGACGTCAAGATCGCCCTCTCAAACTCCGTGACCTACCTCGTGCTGCGCAACGCCTCCGACGAGGAGGTGGCTGAGCTGCGCCACCTGTGCGAGGAGTTCAAGGCCGTGATGCTCAATCCGGAGTCCAGCGACCGGGAGTGCTACAAGGCGAGCATCGCCTTCAATGTCTACCTGAGCGAGATTTGCCACAACCGCCTGCTTGCCCAGCTTGACGGCATCGTCCACAAGATCGCCTCGTTCACGCGCCATGCGGCCATCGAGAAGTCGCGCGAGATCGGCGAGCCGCAGCTCCTTCCCGACAACTACTTCCGTCAGGTGGAGGTCATCGAGGGGCGCGACGCCACCGCCATCCCCGGCTTCATGGAGGAGCGCATGGCCGTTTGGAAGCGCCTGCTTCTCTAGCTCTCGCACATGCGGGTGAGGACCCGCCTTCTCTCGCATGGGGAAAGACCCGCGTGGGAGAGGGCGGGTCTTTTCTTTTCACGTTTGCGGCTCCGTTCACGGTGGTCGAGGCTTGCATATTCACGGTGCCGTGCTATTTTCTACTACATAGAACATTCTACAAATAGACAGACGAAGGGGACGGTCGTCGTGCGGTCGAAGAACCTGATGGGAAGCCTGCGGTCGAGGAACATCTCCGAGGTGATCATCGAGCGAATCGTCAACTCCATCATGAGCGGCGAGCTGAGGCGCGGCGAGAAGCTGCCCTCGGAGGAGGAGTTTGCCGAGAGGCTCGGCGTGGGGCGAAGCTCGGTGCGCGAGGCCGTGAAGATCCTCGAGGCCATGGGAATCGTCGAGATCCGGCGCGCAGACGGCACCTACATCGTCGACGAGTTCAAGGGGCAGATGATGAACCCGCTGCTTCTGGGACTGCTCATGGCCGAGAAGTCGACGGCGGACATCGTCGACTTCAGGCTGCTCGTGCAGGAGATGGCCTTCTCGCAGCTGCTGGGAGGCAGCGCACAGAGGAGCTTCGATTCCTGCCTGACCCTCATCGACCGCATCGAGCGCAAGCCCGGGCTTTCGCTCGACGAGCACAACGCGCATCTGCTCGCTGCAGAGCTTTGCATCGGAGAGGGGATTGCCAATCCCCTCGTCCGCGAGCTCCACGCCAAGACGACCCAGATCTCGGGCTATTCGCAGTACCAGGCCTTGACACGGCTCCCCGAGGGGGAGCGCCTGGCCTTTGCCACGCTCCTGCGCGACCTCGTGTCTTCCCTCGAGGATCGCGACGGCGAGCGGCTTGCAGATTTGCTCGGGCAAGAGCGCTCGCTTCTGCTGAACGGTAGCAAATAGGGGATGAGCGGTAGAACATTAGTAAATCTTATGTTCAAACATAGAATGTCCTACAATGAACGTTAAGAGTTGCACCAAACGCATCAGGCAAGGCAAAGGCGTCAAGAAGGAGGAGCAATGGAGGCCAAGGAGTACGTCCAGGATCTGATCGATCGAGCCCGCAAGGCACAGGCCGAGTTCGAGCAGTACTCGCAGGAGGATGTGGACAAGGCCGTCCGCGCCATCGGCAAGGCTGTCTTCGACAATGCCGACCCGCTCGCCAAGATGGCGGTCGAGGAATCGCGCATGGGCAAGTACGAAGACAAGATCATGAAGAACAAGGGCAAGACCAAGATCACCTGGGCCCGTCTCAAGGGCGTCAAGTCGCGCGGCATCATCGCCCGTCACCCTGAGATCGGCATCATCGAGGTAGCCAAGCCCATCGGCGTCATCGGCTGCATCGCCCCCACCACCAACCCCACGATGACCCCGGTCCACAACGCCATGTGTGCGCTCAAGGGCGGCAACGCCATCATCGTGGCCCCGCACCCGCGCGCCAAGGCCACCGGCGTCGAGACGGTTCGCCTCATGCGCGAGGCCCTCGAGCAGGTGGGCGCTCCCGTCGACCTCATCCAGGTGATTCCGGAGCCCACGATGGAGACCTCGAGCTGCGTCATGAGCATGTGCGACACCACCGTCGCCACCGGCGGCCCCGGCATGGTGAAGGCCGCCTACTCCTCCGGCAAGCCCTCCTACGGCGTGGGCGCCGGCAACGTGCAGACCATCGTCGACACCGACGTCGACCTCGAGGCCGCCGCTCAGATGATCGCGCGCAGCCGCATCTACGACAACGGCGTGCTGTGCACCTGCGAGCAGTGCGTCCACGTCCAGGAGGACAGCTACGACGAGCTCGTCGAGCTGCTCGAGGCCCAGGGCGCCTTCTACATCCACGAGAAGGCCGACGTCGACGCCCTGCGCGCCAACCTCTTCCCCGAGGGCATGATCAACAAGGACGCTGTCGGCGCCACGCCGCAGTTCATCGGCTCGCTCGCCGGCCTCACCGTCCCCGAGGATGCCAAGTTCCTCATGGTGAAGGTGGATGCCTACGGCGCCGACGAGTTCCTCTGCAAGGAGAAGCTCTGCCCCGTGATGTGCATCACCTCCTACAAGGAGTGGGAGGAGGGCGTGGCCAACGCCAAGACCAACCTGCTCAACGAGGGCGCCGGCCACAGCGCCATCGTGCGCTCCCACAACCAGGAGCACATCGACTACGCCGGCGAGCAGCTGCCCGTGTCGCGCATCGGCGTGAACATGATCGGCTCCTCCGGCCTGGGCGGCGGCTTCGACAACGGCCTCAACCCCACGGCCACGCTGGGCTGCGGCACCTGGGGCAACAACTCCATCTCCGAGAACCTCTGGTGGTACCACATGGTGAACATCGCCCGCATCGCGATGACCCTTCCCGATGCCAAGGTACCCACCGACGAGGAGGTTTGGGGCGAGTAGCCGCTACGTAGGAAACCGACGGGGGCGCCGCGTGGCGCCCCCTCACGCAAGGAGGTCCAAGCGATGATCCGCACCATGCAAGAGCTGCTCGAAGAGGCCAAGAAGGGCGAGCCGGGCAAGCTGGCCGTGGCCGTGGCGCAGGACAGCTACGTGCTCGACGCTGTCATGCAGGCAAGGGACCTCGGCATCGTCGACCCCATCCTCGTGGGCGACGCGGCCGAGATCGCAAGCGTCCTGGACGAGCTCGGCCGCGCGGATGCGGACGTCCGCATCGTCGACGAGGCCGACAAGACGGAGGCCTGCCAGGTGGCGGCCCGCCTCGTGCGCGACGGCGAGGCCGACTTCATCATGAAGGGCATCGTCGACACCTCCGTCATCATGCGCGCGATCCTCAACAAGGAGAACGAGCTGCGCACGGGCAACATGATCTCGGACGTCCTCGCGCTCGAGATCGAGGGCTACGACCGCCTCTTCCTCGTCACCGACCCGGCCATGACCATCGCGCCGAGCCTCGAGCAGAAGGTCGACCTCATCAACAACGCCGTGATGGTGGCCCATGCCCTCGGCAACGAGAATCCGAAGGTGGCCGCGCTGGCCGCCGTGGAGAAGGTCAACGAGAAGATGCCCTGCACGGTGGAGGCGGCAAAGCTCGCCGAGATGAACCGCGCGGGCGAGATCGAGGGCTGCGTCGTCGACGGCCCGCTCCAGTTCGACAACGTGGTCTCCGAGGAGGCCGCAAAGCACAAGGGCATCGACAGCCCGGTCGCGGGCAAGGCGGACGTGCTGCTCGTGCCCGACATCGAGGCTGGCAACATGCTCGTCAAGGCCGCCGAGTTCTTCGGCCATGCCAAGAAGGCCGGCGTCATCGTGGGCGCCAAGGCACCAGTGGCCCTTACCAGCCGTGCGAGCTCCGCCGAGTCCAAGCTCTACACCATCGCCATCGCCCGCCTCGTCGCGCGTCTCGCGCGCTAGAAAGGGAGCCGAGCATGCATCGCATCATCGTCCTCAATCCCGGGTCCACCTCCACCAAGGTCGCCGTCTACGATGGCGCGGAGAAGACCTTCCAGGAGAACATCGACCACCCTGCGGCCGAGCTCGCCAAGTACGAGAGGATCGTCGACCAGCTTCCCTATCGCAAGCAGGTCATCGATGAGCTCCTCAAGGGCGCGGGCATCGACCCGTCCTCGGCCGATGCGTTCTCCGCCATCTGCACGGGCCTGCTCCCCATGCCCGGCGGCGTCTTCGAGGTAAACGACATCATGTACGAGCACGGCAAGATCGGCCCGGGCAGCCGCCACCCCGGCAACCTGGGGCCGCTCCTGGCAAAGGACTTCGCCGAGGCCTA
>CACZNT010000018.1 GCA_902782635.1 uncultured Coriobacteriaceae bacterium | reverse complement strand
CCGCCGCAGAAGATGGCGCCCTTGCCGCGGCCGCAGGCGACGCCGATGTCGGCCGTGCGCGCCTCGCCGGGGCCATTCACCACACAGCCCATCACGGCGACGGAGATGGGCTTTCCCGTCCCCTCGAGGCGCCGCGACACCTCCTCGGCGATGGAGATGAGATCCACCTCGGTGCGTCCGCAGGTGGGGCAGCTGACGATCTCGGGCGAGCGACGCCTGAGGCCCACGGCCGCCAGGATCTCCCAGCCCACGCGCGGCTCCTCGATGGGGTCGGCCGTGAGCGAGACGCGCAGGGTGTCGCCAATCCCCTCCTCGAGCAGGCATCCCAGGCCGACGGCGCTCTTGACCGTCCCCTGGAGGAAGGTGCCCGCCTCGGTGACGCCAATGTGCAGCGGCACCTGCGGAAGCTCGCGGGAGAGCCTGCGATAGGTCTCGAGCGTGGTGGGGACGTCGTGCGCCTTGGCGGAGAGGACGATGCGGTCGAAGCCCCGGCGCTCGAAATGCTCGACGAACTCGATCGAAGAGGCAACGAGCTTATCGGGAAGGCTCAGCTCGGAGCGCTCGTCAACGCTCTTGGCAAGCGAGCCGGCGTTCACGCCGATCCGGATGGCGCACGACTCCTCGCCGGCCGCATCTATCACGGCGTCCACCTTGTCGAACGACCCGATGTTTCCCGGGTTGACGCGAAGGGCCGCAGCCCCGGAGCGCGCCGCCGCTATCGCGAGCTCGTGGTCGAAGTGGATGTCGGCCACGATGGGCACGCTCGACTCGGCGCAGACGCGCACGAAGGAATCGAGCGCCTCCATGCGCGGGAGGGTCACGCGGACGATGTCGCAGCCCGCAGCCGCCAGGGCCTCGACCTGCGCATGGGTGGCCTCGAAATCGCCCGTGTCGGTGTTTGTCATCGACTGGACGCTCACAGGAGCGCCGCCGCCGACGATGACGCCGCCGACATCCACCGGGCGCGTGAGCTCACGAGGGATTGGCATGCCAGCCTCCTAGCCAGCCAGGATCCTGAGGATGTCCTGGCGAAGGACGTAGACGAAGATGAGCATGAAGAATGCGAGACCGATGTAGCTGATGGCTGTCTGCACGCGCGTCGAGAGGTCGCGGCCGAGCGCGAGCTGGATGACCTCGATGACGATCTTCCCGCCGTCAAGAGGCGGGATGGGAAGCAGGTTCATGAAGCCGAGGCTCATCGATACCGACGCGGCGAGCATCATGAGGGTCGCAAAGCCAGAGGCCGCGGCCTCGGAGGCCATGCGCGATATGCCGACGACGGACGACGAGGCGTCGAGCGTGTTCTTGATCTGGGCCGGATTGAGGATCGAGGCGGCGAAGGCCAGCACCTGGCGGGCGTATTCCACCGAATAGGAAACCGCCTCCACCGGCCCCAGGTGCATGCGCTCCGTGCCGCAGACGACGCCGAACATCTCAGTGGGACCGTCCAGGTCGACGATGGCCGTCGAGGTCTTGCCATCGCGCTCGTAGGAGATCTCGAAGTCCTCGCCGGCGGGAAGCACCACGTCAAGCTGCTCGCGGATGGCGGTGAAGTCCGGCGTCTCGACGCCATTGATCGCGACGAGGGCGTCACCCGGTCCCAGGCCCGCAGCCTCGGCAAACGAGCCCTGCGTGACGTCTCCGAGGACGTTCGTGTCCACGACGACGTCGACGCCCACCACCGAGAGCGAGAAGACGATGAGGAGCATCGAGAACAGGATGTTCACGAGGGGGCCGGCCAGCAGCATGACGATGCGCTGGGGGAAGCTCGCCCCGAGATAGGTGCGCGAGCGCTCCTGAGCCAGGAACTCGGAGGCGCTGCCCGCAAAGGGCTGCGGCGAGCCGGCCTCGAGCACGCCGTCACCTGCGAAATCGTGCTCGGAATCGTAGATGGTGAGCAGCTGGGCGTCGCGGCGCACGGTGGAGAACTGCGAGGGCCATTCGGCCTGCCCCTCCTGCTCGCCGCGCTCAGCATCGTATACGGGCTGGACGGACGCCCAATCGGAGAGCGTCGCTAGCATGGCGTAGGCGCGGTCCTCGTCCACCTGCAGGCGCCGTGCGACCTCCGCAGCCTCGACCGTCCCCTCCTGCATGACGATGGCAAGGCAATCGGCCAGGAGCTCGTCGGGGTTGCCTTCCATGCCGCAGATGCGGGTGTAGCCGCCCAGAAGCAGCGGGGTGACGCCGAAGCGCGTGCCGAAATTGGGGTTCTGCCAGGAGATCTGCGCCCTGCTCGGCATGCCGAGGAAGAACTCGGTGACGCGCTTCCCGAAGGCGCGCGCCGCAAGGAAGTGGCCGCCTTCGTGAATGAAGACAAGGACCGAGAGGATCAGTAATCCCCAGAAGATGGCGGAGAGGGCGCCCGTCATGCGTAGATTCCCCTCACGTACTCATCGGCGAACGCGCGCGCCCATGCATCCAGCTCGAGAAGCTGGTCGAGCGACTCGACGGTCTGCACCTCATGGGCCTGGATCGTCTGGCCGACGACGTCTGCCACCTGCAGAAAGCCGATGACGCCATTGCGGAAGCTCTGGTTTGCCACCTCGTTGGCGGCGTTGAGCACGCAGGGCATCGTGCCGCCAATGGCGCCGGCCTCGCGTGCGAGCGCCAGACAGGCGAAGGTGCTCTCGTCCGCCTCGCCGAAGACGAGGCTGGGCTCGAAGCGCCAGTCCGGCACGTCGCAGGGGGCATCCCAGCGGTCGGGGTGGCTGAAGGCGTACTGGATGGTAATGCGCATGTCGGAGGGTCCGAGCTGCGCCTTCACCGAGCCGTCGGCGAACTCCACCATCGAGTGGATGCGGCTCTGCTGGTGGACGAGCACGGTGATGTCATCGATGTCGACGCCGAAGAGATGGTGCGCCTCGATCACCTCGAGGCCCTTGTTCATGAGCGTGGCGCAGTCGATCGTGATCTTGTCGCCCATCTTCCACGTGGGGTGCGCGAGGGCATCTGCCGCCGTGACGTCGGCAAGCTCCTCGGCGGTCTTTCCGTAGAAGGGGCCGCCCGAGCAGGTGAGCCAGATGCGACGGGCGGGATTGTCCTCCTCGCCAACGAGGCACTGGAAGATGGCGCTGTGCTCGGAATCGACGGGGATGAGCTGGCCCGGCTTGGCAAGCGGCATGAGGAGGTCGCCCGCGGCGACGATCGACTCCTTGTTCGCGTAGGCGAGGCGCTTGCCGGCCGAGAGGGCCTCGTGGCCTGCGCCGATGCCTGCAGCGCCCACGAGGGCGTTCACGACGCAGTCGACGTCGTCGCGCCTGCACACCTCGCGAAGGGCAGCACGCCCCACGAGCAGCTCGCAGCCCTCTGGAAGCTCCCGGAGGACGGGATCGTTCGCATAGCTGGGGTCGCTCACGACGACGGCCCTGACGCCGAACTCGCGGGCCGCGGCGACGAGCCTCTTGGTGTTGCGATGCACCGAGAGGACGGAGACCTCGAGCTTGTCGGCATGCTTCTTGCACACGTCGAGCGTCTGCGTGCCAATGGAGCCGCTGCAGCCGAGCACTGCGAGGCGCAGGCGTTTGCCCGAGTCGAGGGTATTGTCAGGGCTTTGGTTCATCAGATGATTCCCCCAAGTCGAAGAATGATGTAGGCGGTGGTAGCGCCAAAAATGAGCGCGTCGGATCTGTCGAGCATGCCGCCGTGTCCGGGCATGATGTTGCCGGAGTCCTTCACCCCGACGCCACGCTTGATGCGCGACTCGAAGAGGTCGCCGACGATGCCGGAGACGGCGCTGAGGATGCCCGTGGTGATGGCGAGCGGCCAGGATACCTGACACACGCCGGAGCCCGCGACGACGGCCCACACGAGCACGGAGCCCGCGAGACCTCCCCACAGACCCTCCCAGCTCTTGTTCGGGCTGATCTTGGGCGCGAGCTTCGTCTTGCCGAAGCGAGAGCCGATGAGGTAGGCGAAGGCATCGTTTGCCCAGATGCCGCCCACGACCCCCATTGCCAGGAGCGCGCCCTGGTAGCCGGGATGCGCCTGGCGAATGTAGACGATGGCGGAGAACATGAGGCCCGTGTAGAAGGGCGCGAAGAAGGTGATGGCCACATCGCCGAGCGACACCCTGAGGTCGCTCTCATACCAGACGGCGCAAGCCATGAAGTGGATGAAGAGGACGCCGATGAGGTAGACCGGCCGCACGAACGCGAGGAGCGGGAAGAGCACCGTCGCGCCGAGGGCCAGGAACTCGTTGGGCATGCGCCCCGACATCCGCACCATGTGCAGCAGCTCGGAGCAGCACAGCCAGCCCATCGCGGCAAAGAGCAGGGCCGTCGGGAGCGTGCCGAACCACAGGCATGCCAGGACGATGATGGCGTAAATGGCGCCCGTGAGCGTGCGCGTGAGCAGTTTCTCCATCCAGCCACGAGCCTTCTGGCTGCGGAGACTCCCCTCCTCGCGCTTGCTCTCCCGTACCGCACGGCGCATGGCGAGGCGCTCTCGCCTGGTCATGGGTGTCTCGGCGCCTTCGGCCTGCCTCGTGGTGTCGGCTTCGGGGCTCATGCCTTCACACCGCCAAAGCGACGATCGCGCGCCTGGTAGGCGCGGATGGCGCGCAGGAGCTCCCAGCGGTCGAAGTCCGGCCACAGGAGCTGCGAGACGTAGATCTCGGAATAGGCTATCTGCCAGAGCAGGTAATTCGAGAGCCTGAGCTCGCCTGAGGTGCGGATGAGCAGGTCGGGATCGGGCAGGTCGGCAGTGTAGAGATGCGAGGAGATCGACTCCTCGTCTATTGCCTCTATATCGAGCTCGCCCTGGGCGACGAGCCCGGCCAGCTCCCTCGTGGCGCGGACGATCTCCCTGCGCGAGCCGTAGTTCACGGCCAGTGCGAGCACCATGCCGGTGTGGCCGGAGGTCTCGGAGATGCCGTACTCGAAGGTCTCGCGCGTCTTCTTGGGAAGGTCCGACAGGTCGCCGAGTATCTCGAGGCGAACGTTTTCCTGGTAGAAGAGCGGGAGCTCGGCCACGAGCGTCTTGGCGAAGAGCTTCATGAGGAGGTCGACCTCGACCTTAGAGCGCTTCCAGTTCTCGGTGGAGAACGCATAAGCCGAAAGGACGTCGATGCCCAGGCGGACCGATGCCGTGATGGCGTCGCGCAGAGCATCGATGCCTGCGACATGGCCCTTGGAGCGGTCCAGGCCGCGCGAGGTTGCCCAGCGACCGTTGCCGTCCATGATCATCGATATGTGCCTCGGCAGGCGGGACAGGTCCACGTCTGCGAGCGCTATGTCCGCAGGAGCGTCTGCGTAGAAGAGCTCGAGCTCGCTCATATCAGAAGCCAAGGCTAGATCTCCATGACCTCAGACTCTTTGGCCTTCAGCAGCTCGTCGATCTTCTTGATGTACTCGTCGGTGAGCTTCTGGATGCCGCCCTGCTCGCGATTGACGTCGTCCTCGGAGTTCTCCTCGTCGCGCTCCACCTTGGCGTTGGCGTCGCGGCGCACGTTGCGCACAGAGACGCGAGCCTCCTCGGCGATGCCGCGGCACTCCTTGGCGAGCTCGCGACGGCGCTCCTCGGTAGGCTTGGGGAACGGCAGGCGGATCACCTGGCCGTCGTTGGAGGGCGTGATGCCGAGGTCGGAGGTCGAAATCGCCTTCTCGATGGCATGCAGCGACGACTTGTCCCACGGCTCGACGACGAGCATGCTCGCCTCGGGGACCTTCACGGCAGCGAGCTGCGTGATGGGGGTCTCCTGGCCGTAGTAATCGACCTTGATCTCGTCGAGGACGTGCGGATTGGCGCGACCGGTGCGCACCTTCGCGAAGTTCGACTGGAGCACGGAGATGCACTTCTCCATGCGCTCGCGCGTCTTGTCCTGGATCTCGCTCATCTAGCCCTCCTTGTTGACGATGGTGCCCACGCTCTCGCCTTTGAGAGCGGCTTCGAACACGCCATCCTCGTTGATGTCAAACACGAGGATGGGCAGGTTGTTGTCCTGGCAGAGCGCCGTGGCCGTCGCGTCCATAACGCGAAGGTTGCGCGTGAGGACCTCCTGGTAACTGATGGATTCGAAGCGCTTGGCATCGGGGTTCTTCGCGGGGTCGGAATCGTAGACGCCGTCCACCTTCGTGGCCTTCATCAGTACCTCGGCGCCGATCTCGCAGGCCCTGAGCGCTGCTGCGGAATCGGTGGTGAAGTACGGGTTGCCGGTGCCGGCGGCGAAGATGACGATGCGGCCCTTCTCGAGATGGCGGATGGCACGACGGCGGATGTAGGCCTCGCACACCGCCTGCATCTCGATGGCAGACATCACCCTGCAGAACATGCCGTTGCGCTCGAAGCAGTCCTGGAGCGCAAGGGCGTTCATGATGGTGGCGAGCATGCCCATGTAGTCGGCCTGAGAGCGGTCCATGCCAGAGGATGCGCCGGCCATGCCGCGGAAGATGTTTCCACCACCCACGACGACGCCGATCTCGACGCCGCTCTCATAGCAGGGCTTGATGGCGCGCGCGAGCCCGTCGAGGACGGTCGGGTCGATGCCGTACTCCGTCGTGCCCATCAGGGCCTCTCCGGAGAGCTTGAGAAGCACGCGCCGGTACTTGTAATCAGCCAATCCCCTACCTCCATACGCTGCGGTTAAGTGCGCAATGGTCATATCTTAATAATTCTATCAGAGCATGGGCGTGTCACAGCATGCCCATAGAAAAGCATCCCCCCAACGTCGTCGGGGGGATGCTCAAGCGCTCATTAGCCTGATGTCGACTACTCGGCCTCTCCGAAGACGAAGCGGTCGAATGCGAGGACCTCGACCTGGTCGCCGCAGGACTTGGAGACCTTCTTGGCGAGGTCGGTGATGGTGACCGAGGAATCCTTGATGAAGACCTGGTCGACGAGGCACTGCTCCTTGAAGAAGGCCTCGAGCTTACCCGTGGCGATGCGCTCCTGGATCTCCTCGGGCTTGCCGGAATCAGCGGCCTGCTTCTTGTAGATGGCCTTCTCGCGCTCGACGACGTCCGCCGGGACGTCCTCGCGACGGCAGGCGATCGGGTTGGCAGCGGCGACCTGCATGGCAACGTCATGCGCGAAGGTCTTGAACTCGTCGTTGTCAGCCGTGGCAGCGTTCTGCAGGCCGAACTCGACTACGACGCCGATCTTGCCGCCCATGTGGACGTAGCTGGAGAAGGCGCCCGTGTCGGTGGCGCGGCGCGCGAAGCGGGCAATCTGCATGTTCTCGCCGATGACGTGAATCATCTCGGTGAGGGCGGCCTCGACGGTCTCGCCATCGAGGTCGGCAGCCTTGAGGGCGTCGACATCGGCGGGATCAGCCTCGGCGACGACCTTCGCGAGCTTGGCAGCGAAATCGGTGAACTTGGGGTTCGTGCCCACGAAGTCGGTCTCGCAGGAGAGCTCGAGGAGGGCGGCCGTCTTGCCATCATCGGAGATGTGGACGGCGACGGTGCCCTCGTTAGTGGCGCGGCCGGCCTTCTTGACGGCCTTGGCGACGCCCATCTCGCGGAGGACGTCGACGGCGCGCTCGATGTCGCCATCGGCCTCGACGAGGGCCTTCTTGCACTCCATCATCGGGGAATCCGTCATCTCGCGAAGCTGCTTGACGAGTGCGGCGGTAACTTCTGCCATGTCTAACTCCTTATCTAAAGCTTGCTTGTTGCCTCGTTAACGAATTCGCCGGACCTATGCCTCGGCCGGAGCCTCGGCAGTAGCCTCCTCGGCGGCCTGCTCGGCTGCGGGCTCGGCGGGAGCCTCAGCGGGGGTCTCGGCGGCTGCCTCTGCGGGAGCCTCCTCGGCCTTGGCCTCGGCTGCCGGAGCGGTGCCGGTCATCTCCTCGACCGAGATCTGCTCCTTGCCGGAACCGGCGAGGATGGCATCGGCCATGAGCTCACACATGAGGGCGACGGAGCGGATGGCATCGTCGTTCGCCGGGATGCCGTAGTCGATGACGTCGGGGTCGGAATTGGTGTCGAGAAGGCCGACGACCGGGATGTGCAGGCGGTTGGCCTCCTTGACGGCGAGCTCCTCGCGCTTGGTGTCGACGACGAAGATGGCCTGCGGGAGCGCCTTGAGGTCGCGGACGCCGCCGAGGTTGCGCTGGAGCTTCTCGAGCTCCTTGCCCAGGATGGCCTGCTCCTTCTTGGGCAGAGCCTCCATGCGGCCGTCCTCGACCATGGCCTCGAGCTCCTCCATGCGGTCGATACGCGAGCGCATAGTGACGAAGTTGGTGAGCATGCCGCCGAGCCAGCGCTGGTTGATGTAGGGCATGTTGCAGCGCTCGGCCTGGGTCTGGATGGGCTCCTGGGCCTGCTTCTTGGTGCCGACGAAGAGGACACGGCCGCCCTTGCCGGCGACATCGCGCATGAAGGAATAGGCCTTGTCTGCGTCGTAGATGGTCTGCTTGAGGTCGAGGATGTAAATGCCGTTGCGCTCGCCGAAGATGTACGGAGCCATCTTGGGGTTCCAACGGCGGGTCTGGTGGCCGTAGTGGCACCCTGCCTCGAGAAGCGTCTTGACGGTTACCTTAGCTGCCATGATGTACCTCCATCTGGTTGGGCCTCCGCGCAAGTCATCCCCTGCAGACCACCTCGGATATGGCATCTCCGGGGCACCTCGGCTGCAGAGTCGTCACGCGTGCGAATTTGCGCTGGCGTTTGCACAGCACGCGATAGTATAGCAGTGCCGCCCAAAATTACCAGGTACAACATCATTTCCATATGACAAGGGGGACAGTCCCCTTTGTCTTATGAGCGGGGATGGGCTTGGCGGGTGGCGTCTTTGAGCCTGTCCACGGAAAGGTGCGTGTAGATTTGCGTTGTGGAGAGGCTCTCGTGCCCGAGGAGCTCCTGCACGCTTCGCAGGTCAGCTCCGCCGCCGAGCAGCTCGGTTGCAAAGGTGTGCCGCATCGCATGCGGCGTAATGGATGCGTCGATATGCGCCGACGCAAGGATCTTGCGAAATCTGCTGCGAATGCTGTCGGCAGACATGCGATTGCCGCGACTGGAGAGGAAGAGCGCCTGCGGGTCGCAACCCTTGCCCTTGGCCGCAAGGGCGGGACGCGCCGTCATGAGATAGCCGCGCACTGCCTCGAGCGCCACGTCGTACATGGGGACGATGCGCTCCTTCGAGCCCTTGCCGAAGAGCCTCACCTGGCGCTGCGCCAGGTCGACGTCTCCGATATCAAGGCGAGACACCTCGGAGATGCGCGCCCCGGTCGCATACATGAGCTCGAGGATCGCGTGGTCGCGAACGTCAGTTGGCTCCTCCCCCTCGGCCTCGCCGATGAGCTTCACGACATCGTCGTCGGCCATCGTCGTAGGAAGCTTCCGGGGAACTTTGGGGCTCGCAAGCGCCGCCGCGGCATCCTGGGTGGTAATCCCCTGGCGAATCAGCCAGCGATAGAGGGCCCGCACGGCAGACAGGTGGCGGTTGATCGTCTTCGGCGCGTACCCGCCGGCCTTGAGGTCCATGAGCCAGCCGCGCAGGTCGCGATGGCTGAGATTGGGAGGCGTCAGCCCCTCGCGCCGAATCCAGGTGGTGAACGACGCGAGGTCGGACGCGTAGGCCTTGACGGTATTGGGCGACAGGTTGCGCACACCCTCGAGGTCGCTCAGGAACTGGCTGACGCGAGCCTCGAACTCGTCCTGCGCACGCTCCCGCTCGTCGGCCGACATGCCGTCACTTCCCGGCCGCGGGGCTCGCGAGCTCGAGCCGTGTGGCGAGGTAGTCGGCAAGCGCCTCCCGCGCACGGGCGGCATAGGCGGCGTAGCGCTCGCGCTTGCCCAGGCGTTTGCCCGAAAGGGGCGCCATGAGCCCGAAGTTCACGTGCATGGGCTGGTAGTCGACGGTGTCGGGGTTTGTGGCGTACGCGACGAGCGCGCCGAACACGGAATCGCGCGGAAGCGAGACGCGCTCAAGCCCCTCGGCGTCGCACCAGGTGTTGAGCGCCGCTAGGAGGCCCGACGCGATGGCCTCGACATAGCCCTCGGTGCCGGTGATCTGCCCGGCCAGCCTCACCTTGCTGCCGGGTATCGCGAAGGTCGGATCAAGGCAATGCGGCGAGTCGACGAACGAGTTGCGATGCATCACCCCGTGGCGCACGAACTCCGCCTCCTCGAGGCCGGGAATCATCCGGAAGACGCGATCCTGCTCCGGGAAGATGAGGTTCGTCTGGAAGCCGACGAGGTTGTAGGAGGTCTTCTCGGCATTCTCGGCCCTGAGCTGGACGGCCGCCCAGGGACGCCGCCCCGTCGCAGGGTCGGTGAGCCCGACTGGCTTGAGCGCGCCGAACCTGAGCGCGTCTATCCCCTTGCGTGCAATCTCCTCGACGGGCTGGCACGCCTGGAAGAGGTCGCGACTCTCGAAGTCGTGAGAGATAACTCGCTTGGCACCCACGAGCTCGTTCCAGAAGGCCTCGTACGCCTCCCTGTCGAAGGGGCAGTTGAGATAGTCGCCCTCCCCGCCTTCCTCGTAACGGGACTGCGAGAAGGCCTTCGAGAGGTCGATGGTCTGCGCATCGACGATGGGCGCCGCGGCATCGAAGAACGAGAGCGACTCCCCGCCCACGCGCTCGCCAATCCTGGCGAACAGGCCCTCCGTGCAGAGCGGCCCCGCGCAGATGACGCAGGGCTCGTCCGGGATGTCGTCAACCTGCTCGCGCCTAAGCTCGATGAGAGGATGTGCCTCTATGGCCTCGGTGACCATGCGGGCGAAGGCATCGCGGTCGACGGCGAGCGCACCGCCTGCGGGCACGGCACACGCACGCGCCATGGGAAGAAGGCGCGAGCCGAGCATGTCGAGCTCGGCCTTGAGCGTGCCCGCCGCGCTCTCCCCCTTCGTCGACTTGAGGGAGTTCGAGCAGACGAGCTCGCCCAGAAGCGCCGTCTTGTGCGCAGGCGCATCCCCAGACGGGCGCTGCTCGAAGAGGCGCACGCGCATGCTGCGATCTGCAAGCTGCAGGGCGCATTCGCTACCCGCCAGGCCTCCGCCCACAATGTTGACGATATCCACGCACGCTCCTCGCTCGATTCATCTGAGACCATCTTATCCGATGAGGGCGTGCACGCTCGGCGAATACCGACCATCCGCCAGCCGCTCCACCAAGCCAGCGGCCTCCCTTGTTGTGAGCTCGCGCAGGAGCTCGAGCACCGGAATGCCCAGGCTCTCCGCCAGGTGCTCGGGCGTCATGGGAGATGCGATGAGGGCTGCCATCAGCTCGTCATGGCTCTTCTCGGCATGAGGCGAGCGCATCCTGAGGAGCGAGTAGTCGAGGCTGATGCGGGTCTCGAGCGCGCACTCGTCGCAGATGATAGCGGCACCCTGCTCGATGAGGAGGTTCGTCCCTTTGCACGTGGGCGACCAGATTGAGCCCGGTATGGCGTAGACGTCCTTCCCGTAGTCGAACGCGGCGCTCGCTGTCGAGAAGGTCCCGGAAGGGAGTCCTGCCTCGGCAACGAGCAGGCTCTGGCCCAGAGCGGCGATGATGCCGTTCCTCTTGGGGAAAGCGTGCTTGCGCGGCTCCGAGCCCCAGGCCTCGAGCGACATGATGCAGCCGCCGCTTCGCAATGCGCCCTCGAACACCTCGACGGATGATGCGGGATAGACGTGGTCGGCCCCGCACCCGGGAACGACGATGGTGGTGCCGCCCGCGTCCAGCGCGGCCTTGGCGGCGGCGAAGTCGCAGCCCCGGGCCCCGCCCGAGACGACGACGATGCCACACTCGGCCGCGACCCGCCCTGCGAGCATCGCAGCCGCGAGGCCATACGGCGTCGCCTTCCGCGCCCCGATGATGGAGATGCACGGTCGCTCGGCCACCAGCGGGTTTCCGAGGACATGGAGCTCGGGAGGCTTGTCGTAGGCCTCGAGCACCGCCTTCGGATAGGATTCGTCATCCGCCCTGAGGAGCATCCTCGGGGCGGTGTTGACCACGTCGGCAAACATCAGCTACCTCCCATTCTCGTGCGCAGGGCGCATGCCTCGAGCACGTCATCGGGGCAGACGAGCTCGCGCTCGTCGATATCGGCAATGGTTCTCGCCACGCGGGCGATGCGCGTAATGGCCCTGCCGCCGAGGGCGAGCCGGCCTGCGATGCCGGTGAGCTCCGTGGAGGCGCTCGCATCGAAGCCAAGCTGTCTCTCGAGCGTCTTCTCGTCGCCGCTCAGGCGAGATGTCCTCCAGCTCGCGTACTCGCGCCCGCGCAGCACCTGCTTGCGCATGTCATCCGAGCTCATCCCGGCCTCGCCGCTCACGATCTTCTTCGAGGTGGGACGCGCCACGTGCATGGAGATGTCGATCCTGTCCCCCAGCGGGCCTCCCATCTTGAGCTGGTACCGGTCGATGGCAGGAGCCGCGCACTTGCAGGTGTGGCCCGGGTCACCCAGGTGACCGCAGGGACAGGGGTTGGCTGCGGCCACCAGCATGAAATCGCAGGGGAAGGCGTAGGCCCCATCGGCCCTTACGAGGCGGATGACCTTGTCCTCGAGTGGCTGTCGCAGCAGCTGGAGAACGTTGCTCGCAAATTCGGGCAGCTCGTCGAGGAAGAGCACTCCCCTATGCGCGAGCGACACCTCCCCCGGCAGGATCGGCTTGCCGCCGCCCGTCATGCCCGCCGTCGAGATGGAGTGATGCGGCGCACGAAACGGCGGGATGCCCCGTGCAATCCGCTCAGTGGGCTGACCGGCCACCGAATGGATGAGCAGGGCCTCCTCGAGATCGGAGCCTTCGAGCTTGGGCAGGATGGTGGGCAGGCGCTTCGCCAGCATCGACTTCCCGGCCCCGGGAGGCCCCACCATGAGGACGCCATGCCTGCCCGTCGCCGCGATGACGAGCGCGCGCTTCGCGATCTCCTGGTCGACGACGTCCGCATAGTCGATGTCGCCGTCGAGCGCGCCTTCGTCCTGCGAGCCGAACGAGCCGATCTCATCCAAGCCCGAAAGACCCTGCCTCAGCATCTCAAGCGCAGGAAGCCCCAGGACGCTCGCGCCGGTGAGGGCGCCGGTCGCCTTAGCCGACGTGACCAGGCACGCGCCCACCGATGAGCTCAGCCGCGCGTAGGACGCCGTGCCGCGCACGGGAGACACGCGCCCGTCGAGCGAGAGCTCACCCACGAAGAGCGCATCGCGCAGGACGTCGTATTTGAGCTGGCCGCTCGCGCAGAGTATCCCCACGGCAATCGCCAGGTCGAGGCCCGTTCCCGTCTTCTTGACCTCGCCCGGCGAGAGGTTGACGGTCACGTGCGCACGCGGCATCTCGAAGCCCGTCGAATCGAGGGCGCATCTCACGCGCGTCCGGCCCTCGAGCACCGCGTTGTCCGCGCTGCCCACGAGCGTGATGCCCGGGATCCCCGACGAGATGGAAACTTCGACGGATACGGGCACCGCCTCGATGCCCCGGAGCACCGCCGCTCGTATGGCCACGTCTCGGGCAGCCATCATTCGTCCCAGGCGAGCGCACCGCACAGGTGGCGGATCTGCCCCTCGTGCTCGGGCGTGAGCGAGATCGCGATCACGTCCACGCGGAGCTTCCTGCACTCTTCGTTCTGGCTCATGTAGGTGTGCGCGAGCTTGCGGTACCGCTCCTTCTTCTCGAAGTCCACGGCGAGCTCCGGGATGGCCTTCGCCTGCTCGCCCCATACGAGGCGGGTCTTCACCTCGACGAGCACGGTTGTATCGCCGTCCTCGGCCACGATGTCGACCTCTCCGAAGCGGCAGCGCCAGTTCCTCTCGATGACGTCGTAGCCCGTGTCGGCGAGGTAGGCGGCGGCGAGATCTTCGCCCTCTCTCCCCACCTCGTGCGGCGACAGGGTGCCGAAGCCGCCCTCGCAATCGTCTTCGTAGCGTCGCCACTCGGGCTCGAAATCGTCGATGCAGATGCTCATCAGTGCCATGTTTCCTCCCTCTGGTCGCGGATCGGGAGTCACATGGTGACAAGGGCGTCTAACAGGGTTACCCGCCTAAGCTGACAGGAATCTGACAGCCATCTGACAAGAACTGACAAAGCATGTCGTAATACGAGGTCAGGCCATGCGTGACGAATGGCCTGGAAACCGCTTCCAAGCGAGGGGGTCAGGAGAAGAGAGTGGGCCTCTCTACGAAGTTTCCACAGAAGCTCCGACGATGGACCGGCGAGAGGCCGTGCTCGCGGATGGCCGCGATGTG